>VGEI01000155.1 GCA_016869415.1 Alphaproteobacteria bacterium | reverse complement strand
ATCATGGTGACGAAGGAGAGGATCAGTCCGACCATCAGGGTCGGCTGGATCTGCGGCACGACGATCTCGATCAGGATGCGCAGGCGCGAGGCGCCGAGGTTGCGCGCCGCGTCGATGGTCGAACGGTCGAGCGAGGCCATGGCCCCGGCCACCATCAGGGTGACGAAGGGGGCCTGCTTCCAGACGAAGGTGACGATGATGCCGCGCCAGTCGAGGAAGCTCTGGGTCGAGGCGGCATCCATCAACCCCAGCGAGACGAAGGTGTTGTTCATCAGCCCGTTCTTGGCCAGGAACGTGCGCATGCACTGCGCCGCCACGATGAACGGCACGAAAAGCGGCCAGCGGTAGAGCCAGGCCAGGATGGCCACGGCGGTCGGGTTCTCACCCAGGGTCAGATAGCCGCCGATGGCGATCGACACCAGGGCGATCAGCGCCGTTGAGGCGCCGATAATCACCACCGTGAAGATCGTATCAGTCAGATAGAGCTCGAACGCCTTGTCGAAATTGTCGAGAGTGAAAGCGCCGGCCTTGTCAGTGAAGGCGCTGATCAGCGAGTAGGCGAGCGGATAGACGAAAAGCGCCAGCACCACGATCAGCGCCGGCGCCACAAGCAGCAGCGACAGACTGCGAGACTGATTCAAGCTATCCCCCGGCCACCTTCCCGGCCCGGGCTTGAGCCCGGACCGGGAGGTCAGCGGTGTCTACGTCAGTTCGCTACCTGGCGCTCGTAGGCTTCAAGGATTTCCTTGAAGTACTGCGCCATCGGCAGGGGCTTGCCCTTGGAGGCGAGATCCTGCGGGCTGACGTCCTTGAACAGCTTGTTCCAGACCTGCTGGTCGAGATGCGCCTGGACGTGCTGGGCGTCGATGCCCGGATACCAGTTGAAGCGCTTGACGATACCCTCGGCCTGGATCGCTGGGCTGGTGGCGAAGGCCACGAACTGGCGGGCGGCATCCCTGTTCGCCGCCTTTTCTGGAATGATGTAGTACATCGGCTGCCCGGGCATACCTGGGCCGATTACCGAGAGGCGCATGTTCGGCGCCAGGCGGCCTTCGGCCTGCCAAGTATAGAACATGTCGACCCAGACAGGACCCATGGCGATCTCGCCACGGTTGAGCATGTCGAGCGTGCCGGCGTTGCCGGGCGTGATCACCGCGCTCTGGTTGAACTCCTTGAGCTTGGCGAGCGCCGGCGTCCAGCCGTTCTTGGCGTTCGCGTCGTAGGGACCCTCCATGAGCTGCTGGGCGTTGGGCGTGTTGGCGTAGATCCAGCCGACCACGAAGGCCACCCCGGACATGCCGCCCTTGATGCCGTTGTGGCCGAACTTCTTCGGATTGGCCTTCGCCCAAGCCGCCAGCTCGTCGAAGGTCTTGGGCGGATTGGCGACCAGCGCCGGGTTGTAGGCGATCGCCGTCTGGCTGTGGAACATCGGCATGACGAAGCCGTCGACATTGGCGCCGAGCGCATTCTTCGCCGTATCGCGTGTCACGAGCCCACCCGACTGGATGCTGCCGCGATATCTGTCGAGCAGCCCCTGCGTCACCATCTGGCCTGCCATGGTCTGATGCACGACGCCGACATCGACGTCCCAGGCCGCCACGTTGGCCTTCTTCTGTGCGTCGATGCGCTCCCAGATCTTCTGCGAGCCCGCCTCGCCGGGACCCGTGCCGACCGCACGCACCCGGATATTCGGGTTCTGCTTCTCGAACTGAGGCCCGAGGAACTCGGTGATGTAGTCGACCATGTTCTGGTCGCCGGCCGTCATGACGTTGATCGTCACGCGCTGCTGCGCCTCGGCTGGGCCGGCAACGGCCAGCGCCACGGCGGATCCCATCAGGGCCCACAGAAACGTCCGTCTGAACATGAAAGCCTTCCTCCTTTTGAGTGGTGGCCGCGATGCTAGCCACCGCATGTTGCAGTTTTGCGCTGACCGCTCTGGCGGCGGTCTGTGCGTTCCAAAACAGAATAAATATTCTGATTTCGCTTGTAGGTAGCTTAGACGTTCCGCCGGCGCGTCCGCAAGCCCTTGCCCAGTCGGCAGGCAGAAGAAAGGCCGGGCGCCATCGGCGCCCGACCGTCCTCTCTGAGTATCGCGGCTTACGCCAGTGCTTTCTTCACCCGCTCCGGCGACATCGGCAGGTCGCGCAGACGCTTGCCGGTCAGCGCGAAGAACGCCCCGGCGATGGCCGGCGCCGTCCCGCCGATGGACAGCTCGCCCACGGGCAGCGGTACCGGACCGCTGCCGAGGATTTCCACCTTGATGTCCGGCGCCTCGGACATGCGCAGGACCGGATAGTCGTGATAATTCGACTGCTGGACCTCGCCGTTCTTCAGAGTGATCTGCTCCTTGAGGGCCGCGCTCACGCTAAAGACGAGCGAGCCTTCGATCTGCGCGGCGGTGTTGTCCGGCTGCAGCGGCAGCCCGACATCGGCGACACACCACAGGTTATGGACGCGGATCTCGCCGCTCGCCCGGTTGAGCGATATCTCGGCGACCGTGCCGGTCATCGAGAACCCAACCGGCGGCAGCCCCAGCTTGTTGAAGGCGATGCCGAGCGCCCTTCCCTCGCGCCGGCGGCCCCACTCGGAAAGCTGGGCCACCCGCTCGATCACCTTTTTGGCGCGCGCATCCTTGAGGAGCGCCATCCGGTATTCGAGCGGATCCTTGCCGGCCTGCAGCGCCAGCTCGTCGATCATCCCTTCGACCGCGAAGTTGGTGTAGCCGGCACCAATGCCGCGCCAGGCGGCCACGCGCACGCCGCGCGCCTCGTAGACATGGTCGGTGACGAAGGCCGGCACGTCGTAGAAAGGTACGTCGGCGCCGGCGACGACGATGATGTCGTTTCCTTTCTGCGCCTCCAGCCGCGCTTTGTCGTAGAGGTAGTCCGTGACGGGCTCGGCGGCAAGGCGATGCCGCCAGCCGACGATCTTGCCGGACGCATCGAGCCCGACATCGATCTTCTGCGCCGTCAGCGGCCGCATGCGGGCGTTCCGCACGTCGTCCTCGCGGCTGAGAATCATCTTGACCGGCTTGCCCACGGCCTTGGAGAGCAGCACCGCGTCGGGGACGTACTCGACGAAGGCGCGCCTGCCGTAGCCGCCGCCCATCTGCAGCGTGTGGAACTTGACCTTGTCCGGCGTGACACCCGCTGCCTTGGCGGCTTCCTCCACCGACTTGGTCGGCCACTGCGTGCCGGCCCATACCTCAACCCCCGCCGGCGTCACCGACGCGGTGCAGCACATGGGTTCCATCTGGGCGTGATAGACGTAGTCGGAGGTGTACTCGCCCGTCATCATCCGGGCCGCACCGGCGATCGCCGCGCTGGCATCGCCAGCCTCGCGAACCACGACGCCCTTGCGGTTCGGATCGCGGAGATGGGTGAGATATTCCTGCGCCTCCTTCGCCGAATCGACCTTCGAGCCCGGAGCGTTGCTCCACACCGCCTTAAGCTTGCGGCGGGCGGCGAAGACGTCCTCGACCGTCCGGCCGACGATGCCGATACCCTCGTCGAGCGCCACCGCGTCGACGATACCGCGCTGGGCCTTGATTTCGTCGCGGTTGAACGATGTCGGCTTGGAATCGCGCACCGGCGCCCAGGCCACCGTGCCGTAGAGCATGTCCGGCACCTGAATGTCGATGGCGTAGACCTGCTTGCCCGTCGACTTGTCGGCGATATCGATGCGCCCGACGTTCTTGCCGAGAAGGCGGAACCTGTCGACCGGTTTGAGCTCCTCGGGCTTGATCTCCGGCAGCGTCGCGGGAACCTGCGCGAAGCCTGCGATCTCGCCGTAGGTCAGTCGGCGGCCGGACGCCGCGTGTACGACGGTGCTCGGCTCGGTGGCCAGCTCGCTGGCCGGCACGCCCCAGCGCTGAGCCGCCGCATCGATAAGCACACGCCGCGCCTGGGCGCCGGCCGTGCGCAAGGGCATCCAATAGCCGCGCGTGGTCAGGCTCGCCACCTGGTATTGCGCGCGGAACACCGGATGGTTATAGGCGGCGGCGACCGGCGCCTGCTGCACGGTGACCTTCGACCAGTCGGCGTCGAGCTCCTCGGCGACGATGAGCGGCAGCGTCGTGTTGACCCCCTGCCCCATCTCGGGCGCAGGCATCATGATCGTAATGGCGCCATTTGGATTGATCGTGACATAGGCATTGAGCCGACCGGCTGCTCCTTGGGCGGCTGAATCCGAAGCCCCGCCGCCGACGGCGAAGGTGAAGACCAGACCGCCGGTCCCCTGCAGGAAGCCGCGGCGGCTGACAGATGTCATATCGCTGAACGCACTCATGGCTCAGACCTCCCGCGACGCGCGCTGGATGGCGGCGATGATGCGGCCATAGGTGCCGCAGCGGCAGAGATTGCCGTCCATATGCTCGACGATCTGCTCGCGCGAAGGCTTGGGATTTTTCTTCAGCAGCGCCGCAGCCTGCATGATCTGGCCGGACTGGCAGTAGCCGCATTGCGGCACCTGTTCGGCGATCCAGGCCTTTTGAAGCGGGTGTCGGCCGTTAGGCGAGAGGCCTTCGATCGTGGTGACCTGCTTCTCCGCGGCATCGGCCAGTGGCACGCTGCACGAGCGCGCCGGCTCGCCGTTGATGTGCACCGTGCAGGCGCCGCACTGCGCGGCACCGCAGCCGAACTTCGTGCCGGTGAGCTTGAGGTGCTCGCGGATCACCCAGAGCAGCGGGGTATCCGCATCAGCGGACACGTCCACGGCCTTACCGTTGAGGGTAAATGCTGTCATTCCCTTCCTCCCAAAAACGCTCGGCCCGGGTCGGCACAGGCCCGCCCGGGTGTCTTGATTGAGTTAACTCTAGCATGGCCGCCCGGCGGCCTCCCAGCCCCCGCCCAAGCCGTGGGCATCCCTTAACGTCGGACCGCGACCATCAGGATAGGGGCGATAAGGCCCCGTTCGAGGGCCGCCGCCATGTTGGTCACCTTGGCCGGAGCGTCCGGTCCCATCAGCAGGTGCAGGCCCAGGACCGGCAGGCCTCGCTCCGCCACCCGCGCCCGAAAGCGGCGAAAGACGTCGATCGCCAGATCGCGCTGGTCCTGCTCCATCCTCACCACAAGCCCGGCTCCGGCCAACGCCTCGCGGTAGTGGGCAGGATCAGCCATGAAAGAGGTATCCGCATCGGCCGCCCAGGCCGTGGGATAAGGGATGTCGCCGGCGCACACGCGCATCACGTCATAGACCGCAAGACGCCCTCCGCGCTTCAACACACGGGCGGCTTCGGCGCAGAGCCGGCGCTTGTCCGGTACATTCATACCTACATGAATCAGGCTCGCTGCTTCGAAGCTCGCCGGCGCAAACGGCAGGTCGACGGCGCTCGCCACCTGAAAGTCCGCCAGATCGGCGAGCCCCACCCGCCGAGTGAGCGCCGTGGCGGCCTCGACATAGTCCGACGTGAGATCGATCCCGGTGACCCGGCAGCCTGCCTGGGCGGCAAAATACCGTGCGGCACCGCCCAGCCCGCAGCCGATATCGAGCACCCGCGTCGCCGGCCGCAGTTCCAACGCTTCGGCCAGAGCGGCAGTCGCCGCCCGCCCGCCCATGTGGAACTCGTCGACCGGAGCCAGGTCGTCGGGCTTCAGGGATTCTGGATCGAGACCGGACGCACGTAGCGCCTCGACAATGATCGTCTCGAGGCTGCGAATCGCATAGTGCCGGCTGACATTCGCCTCGACGCCCGTCGGCACCTAGTTGGCCGCGGAATAGAGATGCAGGGCCGATGGCGGCAGGCGAATGGCGATATCGGTGCCGATCGCATAGCGCTCGTCGTCGTCGACCAGGAACTGACTGTCGCCTACCCGCACGGCGTAACGCCAGAAGCCGCCCGGATACGAGCTCTGGGCGACGCGGCCGCGCAGGCGGAGCGCATCGTCCGTATCCGGTGCGCCCGGCGGACTCAGCCGTGCGGCCTCGCTGCGGAAATAGGCGACCACCTTGCCGCTCGGCGGCGTACGGCTCAGCGCGGCGGCCGGCATCCGCGCCTCGTCGTTATGAGGCCCGGCCTCGATGACCACCATGCCGCCCTCGCTCCGGGCCTTGACGGCCACCGTATTGCCGGCGCCCATGAAGGTCGCGACGAAGGGCGAGTTCGGCCGGTTGTAGACTTCCTCCGGCGTGCCGACCTGGGCGATGGTGCCGGCATCGAGGATGACGATCCGGTCGGCCATCACCATGGCCTCTTCGCGATCATGCGTCACATGGATCGCCGTGATGTCGAGGCTTTCTTGCAGCGCCTTGATCTCGTGACGAACGTCCTCGCGGATGCGGGCGTCGAGGTTGGACAGCGGCTCGTCGAGCAGCAGGATGCGTGGACTGATGGCCAGCGCCCGACCGAGGGCGACGCGCTGACGCTGGCCACCCGAAAGCTGGCCGACCATGCGCTCCCCCAGGCCGCCGAGCTTGAGCATGGCGAGCATTTCGTCAACCCGCTTGGCGATGGCGGCCCTATCCCAGCCGCGCAGACGAAGGCCGTAGCCGATGTTCTTGGCGGCGTTCATATGCGGCCACAACGCGTAGGACTGGAAGACCATGGCCATGTCGCGCTTGTCCGGCGGAGCGGCGGTGATGTCGCGCCCGTCGCAGCGTATGGCACCGGCGCTCACCGGCACGAAGCCTGAGATGGCCCGCAGCAGCGTGGTCTTGCCACAGCCCGACGAGCCGAGCAGTGCCACGAACTCGCCGGGCTCGATGGTCAGGGAGATGCCCTTGAGCACCCGGACGTCACCGTAGGCAACCTCAACTCTCTCGACTTCGAGCCCCGCACCCGGCATGCACGTCCCCTGCCTTCTTGCCGGCATTGTAGCCAGGATCGCGGCCGGCGCCAGCGGCATGCCGGACCGCGCGTTCCGTTGACAGGCCCGCATGGCTCATGAGAGCGTTTATCGAACGATAAGAAACTGAGCACATCGGGGGGAGACGATGAAGCCAACGCCGTTCGCCTATGCCAAGCCGGCGAGCCTCGATGCGGTCTTCGACCTGCTCGCCGCCCATGGCGAAGGCGCTAGGCTGCTCGCCGGCGGCCAGAGCCTGATCCCGACGCTCAATCTGCGCCTCTCCTCGCCAAGCCTGCTGATCGACATCAACGGCCTGAAGCAGCTCTCCGGCATCGCGCTCGACGGCGGCACGATCTGCATCGGCGCGCTGACGCGCCACGCGGAGATCGAACGCTCGCCCGAAATCGCCCGGCATCTACCGCTGATCGCCGAGGCCGTGACCCATATCGGCCATGCCGCGATCCGCAACCGCGGCACATTGGGCGGCAGCCTGGCCTTCGCCGATCCAGCCGCCGAGCTGCCGGCCTGTGCCGTGGCGCTGGGCGCCACCCTGGTCATCGCCAGCCGCGCCAGCCAGCGGCGTGTGGGCGCGACTGACTTCTTCAAAGGCCTCTATGCCACCGATCTGCGACCCGGCGAGGTGCTGACCGGCGTCGAGTTTCCGCTGCCGCGGCCGGGCTATCGCTCGCACTTCGCCGAGCTGGCGCGCCGGCACGGCGACTACGCCATGGTCGGCCTCGCTGCCCACGGCCGGGTGAGCGGCAAGAGCCTGTCGGATTTGCGCCTGGTCTTCTTCGGCGTCGGCACCAAGCCGGTAGCCGCCGCCGCGGCCACGCGCGTCCTGGAATCGCAGCCAGTGACCAATGCGGGTATCGCCGGCGCCGCGGCGGCGCTAGCCAAAGATCTCGATCCGCCGGACGACCTGAACGGCAGTAGCGCCACCAAGCGTCACCTGGCGGGCGTCCTTCTCGGACGCGTCGTCGCCGCCCTGATCGCCAAGGACTCCTAGATGGACACCAGCCTCGAGATCACCCTGACGGTCAACGGCGAGCGCGTGACGCGCCGCGTGGCGGCGCGCCAGCACCTGATCGACTTCCTGCGCGAGGAGCTCGAGCTCACCGGCTCGCATGCCGGCTGCGAGCACGGGGTATGCGGCGCCTGCACCTTGCGCGTCGACGGCCAGATCG
>VGEI01000154.1 GCA_016869415.1 Alphaproteobacteria bacterium | reverse complement strand
CAACCGTCCACCGCCCGCCCCGGCCAAGCCGGCGACATGAGCCAGTGCGGAAAAATCCAAGAAAACCGTAATCTGGCCTCTTCCCCGGAGGCCGGTGAGATCCTAGCTTGAGCGCAACAGAAGACCATCCCGGCGACGGTCACAGCCTAGCGATAGGGAGAAACGCGATGACGCTCGGAAGCCGCCTCTTGCCTCGTCGAGCGCTCCTGCAAGGGAGTGCCGCAACGGTCGCTGCTAGCGCTCTGACGGGCCCCTGGGTGGCCCCTGCCTCGGCGCAGGCCGGCTTCCCGTCGCGCAACATGAAGGTCGTCATCCCGACCAACCAAGGCGGCGGCGCCGACCGGCTGGCTCGTACCTTCGACGATTACTGGGCGAAGCTGATCGGCAGGCCGTTCGAATACGACTTCTATCCCGGCGCTGCCGGTCAGGTCGGCTACGAGCTCTACGTCAACCGGCGCGACCGCGACGGCCACAACCTGCTCTTCGGCAATATGGGGCCGGAGATGATCATGTACGCGCTGCAGAACCCCAAATACAAATTCCCGGACGACTTCCAGTATTTCTGCCGTCTCGACGTCGACGACAGCGTGCTTTTCGTGCGCGCCCAGAGCCCGTTCAAGCGCATCGAGGACGTTGTCACCGAAGGGAAGCGCCGGGCGGTCAACGTGGCGACCAGCCGCATCCCGCATCCGGCCTCGATCGGCGTGCTGGCGCTGGGCAGCGCCACCAAGTCGCGCTTCAACCTGGTGCCCTATGCCGGCGGCAACCCGACGATGGTGGCCGTACTCAACGGCGAAGCCGATGTCGGCGTGCTGCCCGGCGCCAACCCTATCGCCATGGGCGAGCGCATCCGCATCCTCACCGTGTTCAACGACAACAATGCGCTGGCCGCCAAGATGGGCAACGCTCCGTCGGTGAACAAGGTGTTCGGCACCCGGATTCCCGATCTCTATTCGTCACGCGCCTGGGCGATCCATACCGAGGTGATCAGCAAGTATCCGGACCGCTTCAAGCTGCTCAACGAGACGGCGCCGAAAGTTTTCAACGTTCCCGAGTTCAGGGCCGAATACGAGAAAACCGGCGCCCCGCTCGAAAGCGTGCAGTACGGGGATCGCGACGTCTGCACTAAATACGCGCTCGCCATGGTCGACCTGGCCAAGGAGTACCGCAGCCTGCTGACCGGCAAGAGCTGATCGTCACGACAAGGCACACCATGTCCGACCTGTCTTCGCGGCCCGGCGGCAAGCCCAGCCTGGGCGCCGATCTCGTCATACCCGGACTTGGCGTCGGGTTGGCCGTCTATTTCTTCATCACGGTCGACGAGCTGCCGTGGGAGGCGAAGGCCAACGCATTGGCCATCGGCGGCCTGCTCCTGCTGCTGGTGGCGGTCTTCGCTGTGCGCATAGCGATCAAGGTGGCGCGCGGCGAAGCAACGCTGGGCTTCGAGAAGCTGTTCGACCAGCCCTCGGCTCAGCGGAAGCGGCTCTGGCTCCTGGCCTCGCTGATCGGCTTTATTGCCCTGCTGCCCTGGCTCGGGTTCACCCCCAGTCTCTTCCTCGGCATGCTGGCCAGCATGCTGGTGATGGGGGTGCGAGAGCCTAAGCCGCTCATCGGCACGGCACTGGGCGTGGCGGCGGCCTGCTACCTCATGTTCATCGCCCTGCTCGATACCAACTTCCCCCGCGGGCCGGTCGAGGCGCTGCTGGCCCCGTTGTTCGGGGGCTGACCATGGGCTGGGACTGGCAGCTTCTGCTCGACCTCACCCTGCAGTCGTTCGGCTACTGGTGGGTGATCATTCCGGCGACCATCCTCGGCATCGTCGTCGGGGCGCTCCCCGGCTTCAACGCCCAGAACACGCTGATCATCCTGTTGCCGCTGACGCTCACCATGGAGGTGAGCCTGGCGCTGACCTTCATGATCGCCGTTTATTGCGCTTCGCATCTGGGCGGCGGCATCCCCTCGATCCTGCTCAACATCCCCGGCAACGGCGGCGCCGCGGCGACCTGCATCGACGGCTACCCGATGACCAAGAAGGGTCTCGGCCAGCAGGCCCTGGTGCTCTCCTTCGTCGCCTCGGTCTGGGGCGGCCTGATCGCCACCCTGCTGACCATCGCGGCCCTGCCGATCCTTGCCCAGATCGGCCTCTACATGCGCAGCGTCGAGATGGTCGTGGTCATCCTCTTCGGTCTGACCCTGATCGCGGTGATTGCGGCGCGCGACATGCTCAAGGGACTGATCGCCGGGGCCTTCGGCCTGCTCATCGGCATCATCGGCACGGACCATATCTACTCGACCCCGCGCGCCACCTTCGGCTTCCTCGAGCTCTACGACGGAGTGCCGCTCGTTCCGGTCCTCATCGGGCTCTTCGCCATCTCCGAGGCCCTGATCATGATCGAGGAGGAGATGATCGTCGGGGAAGGCGGCCGTGCGCACAGTCACGCGGTACGCTGGGAGGACACGGTCGATGGCCTCAAGATGTCGCTCGCGCGCTGGTGGCAGATCACCTGGACCGGCCTGGTCGGCCTGATCATCGGCATCATCCCGGGAGCGGGCGCCAGCATCGCCTCCTTCGTCGCCTATCAGCAGTCACGGCTGTTCTCCAAGACGCCGCATCTCTACGGCAAGGGCCATCCCGAGGGCGTGATCGCGCCCGAATCGGCCAACAACGGCGTCACCTCCGGCACGCTGGTACCGATGATGGCCATCGGCGTGCCCGGCGGCAGCACCGCGGCCGTGATGATGATCGTCGTGCAGTATCACGGCATCGTGCTCGGCCCGCGCCTGTTCAGCGAACGGCCTGATCTCGCCTATGGCGTCTTCGTCGCCATGGCGGTGTGCTACATCCTGATGATCCTCACCATTCTGCCGCTGGCGCGCTACATGTCCAGGGTGGTGCTGATCCCGGTGAAGTACCTCGTGCCGCTGATCACCGTCCTGACCATCGTCGCCGCCTTTGCAGAGCGCGAATATGTCTTCGACATGGGACTGGCCCTGATCTTCGGCGTCATAGGCTACATCGCCCACAAGACGCAGTTCCATGTCACCTCGATCCTGATCGGGGTCATCCTCGGACCGCTCTTCGAGCAGTATCTGCTGCGCTCGCTGCGACTCTCCCAGGGTGATCCGCTGATCCTGTTATCGTCGACCATCGGCAACGTGCTCTGGGTGCTGCTGGTCGTTTCGCTGCTCCTGCCGCTGTGGCGCGACTGGCAGCAGCGCAAGCAGGAAGCCGACGCCAAGTTCGGCGGTGAAGCCTGAGAGGAGGCGCATGATGAACGTGCATTCGCCGATGCCGATGGCCCGGAATCTGCGCCGCGTGGCGCGGCTTGATATCGCCGGCGGCGGCCAGGTCACGGTCGACGGCAATTACTGTTATGTCGGTCATATGAAGCCGCCGCACGGCACGACGATCCTCGATGTCTCGGACCCCAAGAATCCGAAAGTCGTGACGGAGCTCACGCTGCCCGACCACCAGTCGCATACCCACAAGGTGCGCGTAGCCGGCGACGTGATGATCTCCAATGTCGAGCAGAACAACCGGCACTTCGTACGCCGTGGCGACCGCATCCCGGGGGCTCGCGAAAAGCTACAGAAGTCGCTGGGCCGCACGCCTAGTGACGCCGAGATCGCCCAGGAGATCGGGGTCAAGCCGGCCGACATCGCCGTGCTTGAGACCCAGCGCCAGCGCGGTTACGGCGAGGGCGGCTTCAAGATCTGGGACATCAAGGACAAGACGAAGCCGAAGCTGCTCGCCCATCAGAAGACCTTCGGCTTCGGCGTGCACCGTTTCGACATGGATGCCCGATATGCCTACATCTCCACCGAGATGGAGGGCTATATCGGCAACATCCTGGTGATCTACGACATCGCCAGGCCCGAGAAGCCTGCCGAAGTCTCGCGCTGGTGGATGCCCGGCCAGCACGTCGCCGGCGGTGAGAAGCCGACCTGGCAGGGCTACAAGAACCGGCTGCATCACACCCTGCGCCACAAGGATCAGCTCTGGGCCGCAGTCTGGCACGCCGGATTGCGGGTGATCGACGTCTCCGACATCGGCAAGCCGAAGACAGTCGGTACTTACGACTACCACCCGCCCTTCCCCGAGCCGACGCATACGGTCCTGCGCGTGCCCTTCCCAGTGGCCGGGCGTGAGCTAGCCGTGGCGGTCGACGAGGAGCACGACCACGTTCCCGGCCAGCCGCATGCCGGCATGTGGGTGTTCGACGTCGGCGACCTTTCCAACATCAAGCCGTTGTCGATGTTCCATGTCAGCGAGATGGACTCGCCTTACGCACGAGCACCGGGACGCTTCGGTGCGCACCAGTTCCAAGAGCATATGAGCGATACGCGGCTCTACACCTCGTGGTTCGGTGGCGGCCTGCGGGTCGTCGACATCGCCGAGCCGACCGCGCCCAAGGAGGTCGGCTGGTACATCCCCGAGCCGGCGGCGGGCCAGCCGAGCCCGCAGAGCAACGACGTCGAGACCGATTCGCGCGGCCTGGTCTACCTGCTCGACCGCAACGTGGGCCTCGAGATCCTCGAAGTCACGGGGTAGCCCAACGCTCGATCAGGCGGCCCGAGGGCACCACGTCGCCGAACAGGAAGCCCGCGGTCTTGAGCGTGGCGTCGTGCAGGTCCGGCATGTGCGAGGCGACGCAGTCCTGCGCCACGGCGATATAGAAGCCGCGCACGAAACCCTCGCGGATGGCGTAGTCGACACAGGCATTGGTCTGAATGCCCGCGATCACCAGCGTCTCGCAGCCGCGTCGGCGCAATTCCTCCTCCAGCGCCGTGCCGTGAAAGCTGCTGAAACTGTGCTTGGTGATCACCGTCTCGCCCGATTGGGGGCGCGGCCCGGCTAAATCGGCGCCCCGGCTGCCCGGCGCACAGCACACGTCGCTCCAGCCGCGCTGGGAAAGACGGGCCTTTGCCGGGATGGGGATCTTGTCGTGCGAATAGTCGGCGACGATCCAGATCACCGGCACTCCGGCCTGACGCCCTGCATCCACGAGCCGGCTCACCGCCGGCAGAATGGCGCGGCAGACGCCAGCGTCACGGCCGACCACACGTTCGATGTAGCCGCCTTCGGCGACGAAATCGTTCTGCAGGTCGATGACCAGCAGCGCCGTATGCGAAGGCGCGACACGATCCTCGAAAGCCAGGCGCAGGGTCATGCCGGAGCCGGCGTCAGGTCCCAGACCACGCCGCCCATGCCGCAGCGCAGCTCCACCGCCGCCTCGTAGCAGAGGGTGCGCGCCGGCCGTTTGCCGGCCGCCCCCAGGGCCACGATCCACGACAAGAGCTCGGTCGTGCCGCCGTCCCCGGCCGCCGCCATGGCGTCGATGGTCACTTCCCGCAGCACGCGATCGGGATCGCCGGCTTCGAGCAGGGCCAGGAAGCGGCGGTCGAAGACCTCGTCGACGGCGAAATAGCGCGGCCCGCCGGGATCGTGCGACAGACCGCCCGTCGCCATGATAGCCACGCGCTCGCCGGCCGGGCGCTTCGCCCTTACGATCTCGGCGATCGCCTGGCCGACGGCATGGCAATGCCGCGGCGAGGGCAGCGGCGGCACGATACAGTTCATATGGATCGGCACCAGCGCCACGTCGTAATCAGGTGTCAGGAATTTGAGCGGCACCGACCAATTGTCGTCGAACAGTAGCCTGTCGGAGGCGCGGAAGCTCACGCCGCGCGCCGGTCCTTCGCGCATCAGCGTCTCGGCCAGCGCCCGGTGGCCGCGCACCTTGTAGGGCGGCACATTTAGCCAGTCGCTGAACCATGGCGCCGGCCCCTGCCAGCTCTCCGCCGTGCCGATCAGGAAATCCGCCGTATCGTCGACCGGCATGTTGAGCAGGTGGTCGTTGGCGATGCCGACGATCACATCGGGTTTCGCGGCCTGAAAGGCGTCGTGCAGCTTCCGATACCCGTCGAGCAGACGCCGCTGCTGATCCTCCGGTGCCTGGTCGAGCCAGCCGGTGAGGCCGGGCGCGTGCGACAGGGCGAGAACGCAGACGATCTCGGCCATCAGTCTTTCTCGCCCAGCACGGTCGCCGCGTAGAGCTTGGCCGCGGCGCTGCGGTTGTGGTTGTAGGCGCCGCCACGGAAGAGGCGGGCGATCTGCGGCAGGAAATAGGGATGGACGCCGAGTTTTCCGAGCGCGCCGATGTCGCGCTCGCGCCACGCTACCTTCTCCGCCTCGCTCAATGCGTAGGCGGTCAGCGTGCCCTCGAAGTCGGCGCGGAAGCGCTCGAGTGCCGCTTCGTCGCGACGCAGCTCGAACACCATGCGGTTCGAGGCCAGGCTCTTGTCGACATCGGCGATGCCCATCTCAGGAAAACTGATACAGCCGCGCCGGATTGTCAGCGAGAATTTTCCGGCGCGTGACCTCATCCGGCACGCACTCGCCTAGGACATCCAACAGCGCGCCCGCATCGATACCCCGGTAAGGCAGAACGTCGTCGTGACCGATGGCAGCACCCGAGTGGAAGCCGATATTCGGCCAGTCGCTGCCCCAGACCAGCCGATCCGGGTTCGCCTTCACCAGTGCCTGCATGAAAGGAATCGCGCCGCGCAGATCTCCCGTGGACTGCGTCACACGGTCGGCGCCGGCAAGCTTCGCCCAGACCTTGCCGGTTGCCAGCAGATGCAACAGGGCCTGAAAACCCGGCTGATCGAGACCGCCCCGCGCATCGGGTAAGCCCATGTGGTCGACCACCACATCGACCGTCGACTGTGCCAACGCCGGCTCGAGCGAGGCGATCAGCGCATTGCCGCCGAAGACCTCCAGGTGCCAGCCCCGCGACCGCAGCCGCGCCGCAAGCTCGCCGATCAGGCGCGCCGGATCGCTGTAGCGGCTCTTCAGCGACACGAGATTGAGCCGCACGGCGCGCACACCGAGCGTGTGCATGGTGTCGAGCTCGCCGTCGGCGACGTCCGCCTCGACCACCGCCACACCGCGACCGCGTGAGCCCAGAACGCGCAAGGCCTCCAGCATAGCGCGGTTGTCGCTGCCGTAGCCGCTGGGTTGCACCAGCACCGTGCGCTCGATCCCCATGGCGCGCTTCATCGCCTCATGCGCCGCCAGCGGCGCTTCAGGCACGTTGTAGGCGCGCTCAGCCGCCAGCGGAAACTGCGCAAACGGCCCGAAGACATGCATGTGAGAGTCGGCGGCGCCCGCCGGTAGCTGAAAGGCGGGGGTCGAGTGATGGCGGCCCGGCATAGCGCCTCTCAGATACGCACTTGCAGCCGCCGCGCCCGTCAAGGAACGATGATCGACGATCCGGCGGTGCGGCCCCCCTCCAGATCGGCGTGCGCCTGGACGATGTCCGCCAGCGCGTAGCGCCTGCCGACATGGGGCTTGAGCACGCCACTCTTCACCCGCTCGAACACGGCGGCAGCCGAGGCGGCCAAATCCTCGCAGGAGGCGGTGTAGGTCACAAGCGTGGGCCGCGTGAAGTAGAGCGAGCCCAGCTTCTGCAGGGTCGCGGCCTCGACCGGCGGCGGCGTCCCGGTCGTCGTGCCGAACGAGACGAAATAGCCCCGGGGCGACAGGGATTTCAGCGATGTCTCATAGGTGGCCTTGCCGACCGAGTCGTAAACGATCGGCACGCCAGCACCACCGCTCAGTTCCTTGACCCGCGCCAGCACATCCTCGCGCGAACGGTCTATGACGGCGAAATAACCCGCCTCGCGCGCCAGCGCTGCCTTGTCTGCGCCGCTCACCACGCCGATCAGCTTCACCCCCATGGCGCGCGCCCATTGACCTGCCAACAATCCGACACCGCCGGCCGCCGCGTACATCAGCGCCAGGCTTCCGGGCGCCGGATGCACGCAGCGGTTCAGCAAATACTCGGCCGTCATACCCTTGAGCAGGACCGCTGCGGCGATCTCGTCGGAAACGCCGTCGGGAATCCGCACCAGGCGGGCCGCCGCAAATAACCGCCGTTCGGCGTAGGCACCCGGCGCGCCACCGGCATAGACGACGCGGTCGCCCAG
>VGEI01000153.1 GCA_016869415.1 Alphaproteobacteria bacterium | reverse complement strand
ATTATCCTATGTTTACGACCGCTTCCCGCGCCTAGCCGAGCGCAAGCGTCAGGCCGCCGGCACGCTTTCTGGCGGCGAACAGCAGATGCTGGCCATCGGCCGCTGCCTGATGGGACGGCCGAAACTCATCATGTTCGACGAGCCCTCGCTGGGCCTCGCCCCGACCCTCGTGCAGGAAGTGTTCCGGGTGATCAAGCGGCTGCACGAGGAAGGGCTGACCATCGTCCTGGTTGAGCAGAATGTTGCCGTCTCGCTGAAGCTGGCGCAGCGCGCCTATGTGCTGGAGACCGGGCGGATCGTCATCTCGGGTACCGGCGACGAGCTGCTGCACGACGACCGCGTGCGGCAGGCGTATCTGGGGCTCTAGGATCGAACTCATGGCCAAGTTCGTCTTCGGAATGAACGTCTCCCTGGACGGCTACGTCGACCACATGGCCTTTGCGCCCGGTCCGCAGCTCTTTCGTCACTGGATCGAGCACGTCCGCGATCTGACCGGCAGCGTGTACGGCCGCCGCATCTACGAGATCATGCAGTATTGGGACGAAGACCGTCCCGAGTGGAGTGCCGAACACCACGAGTTCGCGGCCGTGTGGCGGAAGCAGCCCAAATGGGTCGTGTCGCGCTCGCTGAAATCAGTCGGTCCCAATGCCACGCTTATTTCGAGTGACATCGAGGCTGCGATAGGCGGCCTGAAGGCTCGGCTCACCGGCGAGGTGGCAATTTCCGGGCCGAACCTTGCGCACAGCCTGAGCGGTCTCGATCTCATCGATGAGTATCGCCTCTACTTCCGCCCCGTCGTGCTCGGTGGCGGCACGCCTTTCTTCACCGGCCCCCGGCCAACGCTCCGCCTTGTGGCCAGCGAGCGAATTGGCGAGGACGCAGTCAGATTGACCTACGTTCCCGCTTAGAGACCCCGGCTATTTCCCCCAGCGCAGCGCGATCGGGTTCAGCTCGCGCGCCAGTTCGAGCAACCCCGCCTTGGTCGCCGGATGCATGCGCTCCAGCGGATGGCGCACGGCGTCGCTCTTGATCACCCGGCCTTCGGCCATCACCGCCTTGGTGGCGCGCAGGCCGCATTGCCGGTTCTCGTAGTTGATCAGCGGCAGGATGCGGGCATAGGCAGCAGCCGCCTCGCTGCGCTTGCCGGCGAGGAACTGGGTCACCACCGGCTTGATCAGGTCCGGCAGCAAGGCGCTCGGCATCGTCCCCGTGGCGCCGGCGTCGAGGTCGGCCATCAGGGTGATCGATTCCTCGCCGTCGAACGGGCCGGCGATCGCCTTGCCGCCGGCCTCGATCAGGCTGCGCAGCTTGGCCGCCGTACCCGGAATCTCGATCTTGAAGTAGCTGACCTGCGGCACCTCTTTGGCCAAGCGCACCAGGAACGGCACCGAGAGGGTGACGCCGCTCAAAGGCGCGTCCTGCACCATGATGGGAATCGGCGCCGCCTCGGCGATACGCGCGAAATGCTCGATCATGCCCTTCTCGTCGGCCTTCAACGCCGCGCCGTGATAGGGCGGCATGAGCATGAGCATCCTGGCGCCGGCCTGAGCCGCGCGCTTTGCCCGCTCGGCGGCCAGGCGCGTGCTGAAATGGCTGCAGGTGACGATCACCGGCACGCGGCCGGCGACATGCTTCAGGCAGAGATCGAGCAGCGTGTTGCGCTCCTCGTCGGAGAGCAGGAACTGTTCCGAGTAGTTGGCCAGGATGCAGATGCCGTCGACACCCTGGTCGACCATGCAATCGAGCACGCGCTTCATGCCGTCGAGATCGAGATCGCCGTTGTCGGCGAAGGGTGTGGGCGCGATGGGGAAGACCCCGGTATAGGCTTGATCGGCGGCTTCGGTCATGGTCCTTTGCCTCTCCTGATAGGGCCGCCTTCAACCTAGAGCCGGCCCGCACAAAACGCCACCGGGGAACGCCAGATGACCACGCCTTCGATCGACGTCCACACGCACATGCTCAACAAGCAGTGGTTCGAGCTGCTGCGCCAGCACGGCAAGCCGCGCTACGAGGTGAAGCGCAGCCTCGACTATCCGGCACCCGAGGGCATCCATCTCGACGGCGCCCCGTTCATGA
Source organism: Alphaproteobacteria bacterium (assembly GCA_016869415.1). Taxonomy (GTDB): domain Bacteria; phylum Pseudomonadota; class Alphaproteobacteria; order CACIAM-22H2; family CACIAM-22H2; genus VGEI01. Next base: position 5,932 of record VGEI01000153.1, on the reverse strand, counting down.
CGCCGCAGGAAGGGCATTTCGACTACGAGGAGCGCATCAAGCGCATGAACGAGGCCAAGGTCGACCTGGCCATCGTCTCGCTCACCTGCCCCAACGTCTACTGGGGTGGCGAGGCGATCAGCCTCGAGGCGGCGAAGATCGTCAACGACGACATGGCGCGTGCCCAGAAGCAGTACCCCGACCGCATCCGCTGGATCGCCTCGCTGCCCTGGGAATACCCGAATGCCGCCATCAACGAGCTCAAGCGCTCGGTGGCGCAGGGAGCCGTCGGCGTCATGGTGCTGGCCAGCATCAACGGCGCCTCGCTCACCGAGGAGCGTTTCGCGCCGGTCTGGAAGGCCATCGACGACCTCGCTTTGCCGGTGCTGGTCCACCCGACCGCCCCGCCCGGCACGCCGCACATGGACATGCGCCAGTTCAACCTGATCGCCTCGATCGGCTTCATGTTCGACACCAGCCTGTGCTTCGCGCGCATGTTCTTCGACGGCTTCTTCGACCGCTACCCGAACATGAAACTGATCGCCTCGCATGCTGGCGGCACGCTGCCCTATCTCGCGGGACGGCTGGAGATCTGCTTCCAGAACATGGTGGCCTGCCGCACCAAGACTCAGCGCCCGCCCAGCGAATACCTGCGCCACATCTACTATGACTCGGTGACCTTCACGCCCGAGGCGCTGGCCATGGCCATCAAGGTCGGCGGCGCCGAGCATGTGCTCTACGGCTCCGACTACCCGCACAATATCGGCGACATGAAGGGCTGCCTTGCCCGCGTCGACGCCCTGCCCGACGCCCAGCGCAAGGCGGTGCGCGGCGAGAACGCCAAGCGGATCTTCAAGATCTGAGTTGCGGCCGTAGCCGTCATCGACGTCCACACGCACATGATCTCGGCGGCCTTTCTCGATCGGGCGATCGCGGAAGGCCGGCCGCACTACTTGCGCACGCGCACCAAGGCGGGGCTGGACGTCATCACCTATGACGGCGCGCCCTACATGACCCTCACACCGCCGATGTTCGACTACGAACTACGCCTCCGCGACATGGACGCGGCCGGGGTCGACATCGCCGTCGTCAGCGTCTCCGGGCCGACCTACTGGGGCTCGCCCGAGGTCAGCGCGGCGGCGATCCGCCTGCAGAACGACGATATGGCCGCCGGCCAGGCGGCGCACCCGAAGCGCATCCGCTTCCTCGCCTCGCTGCCCTGGCAGTATCCCGCCCTGGCTGTGGAGGAGCTCAAACGCGCCTGCGACCGGGGTGCGGTCGGCGTCATGGTTCTGGCCAACATCCTTGGCCGTCACCTGACCGACGCCGAGTTCGCCCCGGTGTGGCGGGAGATCGACCGCCGCTTCCTGCCTGTGCTGGTCCACCCGACGGCGCCGCCGGTCGTCAAGGAGCTCGGCTTCGAGGTCTACAACTTGACCGCCGCCATCGGCTTCATGGTCGACACCACCGCCGCCATCGCCCGCATGATCTTCGACGGTTTTCTCGACCGCTATCCCCACCTGAAGATCATCGCCGCCCACGCCGGCGCGACGCTGCCCTATCTCGCCGGCCGGCTCGACATCTGCTTCGACACCATGCCGGCGTGCCGCGAGAAGATCTCCACCCCTCCCAGCCGATATCTGAAACGCCTCTGGTACGACACGGTGACCTACCAGCAGGAGAGCCTCGCCCTCTGCCTGCAGGTGGGTGGCACCGACAAGGTGATGTACGGCTCCGACTACCCGCACAATATCGGCGACATGACCGGCATCCTGGCCCGGGTCGACGCCCTGCCGGCGGCCGAACGCGAGGCGGTGCGCGGCACCAACGCCGCCCGCCTCTTCGCCATCGACGTGGCTTGACCGCTCCTCCTTGACCCGGTCGGGCCAGCCCTTAGAGTAGTCGCCGAGGCGGCGCCTCGAGGCGCCGGAATGGGAGGAAAATCAATGCTTCATTCGCTGACGCGCCGGACTCTGGCCGGCGCCGCCCTGGCCGCGGCCGGTATGACGCTGGCCGGCCCGCTCGCCGCGCAGGAAGCCTACCCGGCGCGCGAGATCCGCATCGTCTGCGGCTACGCCGCCGGTACTGGGGCGGACGTCATCGTGCGCATCTTCGCCGACAAGCTGCGCACCTTCACCGACGGCAAGCCGGTGATCGTCGAGAACAAGCCCGGCGCGCTCACCCAGATCGCCGCCGAGCAGGTGAAGAACGCCAGGCCGGACGGCTACACGCTGTTCATCACCGCCGGCAACTCGACCATGTCGGCCAACCCGCACCTCTACAGGCAGATCAAGTACGACCCGGTGAAGGATTTCACGCCGGTGACGACACTGATCAAGCTGCCCTTCATGGTGGTGGTGACGCCGAAATCGCCGATCAACTCGATGAAGGATCTAGAGAACCATCTCAGGGCCAAGGGCGACAAGGGCACCTACGCCTATCCCAACACCTTCTCGCAGGTCGCCACCGAGCTCTACAAGACGCGGCTGGGCCTGAACCCGCTGGGCGTGGCCTACCAGGCCACACCACAGGCGATGCCGGACCTGGCCAACGGCCAGCTCGACTTCATGATCTCCGACGCCACCTTCCTGCTCAACCAGTCGCGCCAGGGCCTGGCCAAGCCGCTCGCCGTGACCACGGCCAAGCGCAGCTCGCTGGCGCCGGACGTGCCCTCGATGGAGGATGTGGGCATCAAGGACTACGACCTCAGCGCCTGGTGGGCCGCCTGGTTCCCTGCCGGCACGCCCCAGCCGATCGTCGCCAAGATGGAAGGCTGGCTGAACCAGATCGTGCCGATGGAGGAAACCAAGAAGGCGGTCAACAATGTCGGCGCCGAGCCCTGGCCCGGCAGCAGCAAGATTCTGGCCGACCACGTGGTGGCCGATCTCAAGCTGTGGGGCGACATCATCAAGCTCGCCAAGATCGAGCCGCAGAATTAGCCCCTGAAAACGGCAGCGGCGCGAGGTTTTGACCTCGCGCCGCCTTTTTTGGAGTGAGCGAGTGCCCGAGGCACCGAGCTACGACTATAAGACCGTCCAGGTCGGCTTTGAGGACGGCATCGCCTGGGTGACCCTGAACCGCCCGGAAAAGCGCAACGCGGTCAGCGCCGAGATGGCGACCGAGATGGTCGACGTGGTCGACAAGCTCGAGATCGACGACCGTTGCCAGGTCTTCGTGCTCACCGGGGCCGGCGAGTCCTTCTGCGCCGGCATGGATCTGCGCGATTATTTCCGCTCCTCGGACGCCGACACGGCGGTGAAGCGCGCCCGGCTCTACCGCACCAACGGCACCTGGCAGTGGCGCCGGCTGCTCAACTACCCCAAACCGACCATCGCCATGGTCAACGGCTGGTGCTTCGGCGGCGCCTTCACCCCGGTGATCGCCTGCGACATCGCGGTCGCTGCCGACGAGGCGACCTTCGGCCTCTCGGAGATCAACTGGGGCATCATTCCGGCCGGCATCGTCTCCAAGGCGCTGTCGACCGTGGTGCGCCAGCGCGAGGCGCTCTACTACGTGATGACCGGCGAGACCTTCGACGGCAAGCGCGCTGCCCAGATCGGCATGGTCACCGAATCCGTGCCGCTTGCCCACCTGCGCCAGCGTACCGTCGAGATCGCCAGGGTCCTGATGAAGAAGAACCCCAACGTCCTGCGCCAAGCCAAGACAGCGTTCAAATACGCGGCGGAGATGCCGTGGGACGCGGCCGGCGAGTACCTGATGGCCAAGTCCGACCAGACGACCTTCAATGACCCCGAACGGGGACGAGAAAAGGGCATGGGTCAGTTCCTCGACGAGAAATCCTACAAGCCCGGCCTCGCCCCCTACCGCCGTGACGACTGAGCCGGTCCCCGTCGCGCGGCTGTTGACGCCGCGCAGCGTCGCGCTGGTCGGCGCCTCGCCCGAACCCGGCTCGCTGGGTAACGCCGTGCTGGCGAACCTCAGGCGCTTCGGCTTTGCCGGCTCGCTGCATCTGGTCAGCCGCAGCCACAAGGAGATCGATGGGCTTCCCTGTGTGGGCCGCATCGACGACCTGCCGGAAGGTGTTGACGTCGTGGTGCTGCTCATCCCCGCGGCAGCAACGGCCGAGGCCCTCGCGTCTTGCGTGCGGCGCAAGGCGGGTGCGGCCGTGGTCTTCGCCTCGGGCTTCGGCGAGGCTGGTGCCGCGGGAAAGGAGATGCAGCAGCACCTGGCCGAAACGGCCCGCGCCGGAGGCCTGGCCCTGCTCGGCCCCAACTGCCTGGGGGCGGTGAACTATGCCGCCGGCATCCCGCTGACGTTCGAAGCGCTCGGCGAGCCGCCGAAGCTCCGCGGCCCTGGCATCGGCATCATCGCCCAGAGCGGCGCCATGGCCGGCACCATCCGCTACGCGCTATCAGGCAAGGGGCTGCCAGTCTCCCACGTCGTCTCCACCGGCAACGAGGCCGGTCTCGGCGCCGAGGATTTCCTCGCCCATCTGGCCGACGACCCGGCAACCGGCGCGATCGCCCTCTTCCTCGAGCAGATCCGTCGGCCGCGGCTGTTCGTGCGGCTGGTCGCGCGGGCGCGCGAGAAGGGCAAGCCGGTCGTTCTCCTTCATCCAGGCCGCGGCGCCCGGGCGCGCGAGGCGGCGCAGTCGCACACCGGTGCGCTGGCCGGCAACTACGAGGTCATGCGGACCTGGCTGCGGCGCGAGGCCGTAGTCATGGTCGATACGCTAGACGAGCTGTTCGACACCACCGCCCTGCTGCGTCGCTACCCAAGGCCGGCGGCGCGCGGGGCGGCCGTACTAACCAATTCCGGGGCCTTCTGCGGCTTGGCCCTCGATTTTGCCGATGAGTTCGATCTGCCGCTGGCGGAGATCGCCGAGACGACGAAGCGCGAACTCGCCGCGGTTCTGCCGCCGCTCGCCGTGCCTGACAACCCGCTCGACGTCACCACCGGCGGCATGACCAACCCAGACCTGTTCGGCGCTGCCGCCAAGGAGCTGCTCGCCGATCCGGCCGTCGGCAGCCTGATCGTCTCGGTGATCGGCGGCGGACCCCGCCAGCAGATGGACAAGGCGCGCTCGCTCATCCCCGTGCTGCAAGGCTCCGACAAGCCGGCGGTCCTGGTCTACATGGGCGATGAATCGCCGGTCGATGCGGAATGCACGCAGCTCATCCGGCAGTCGGGTGTGCCCTTCCTGCGTTCGCCCGATCGCGCGCTACGTGCCATGGCACGCGTCGCCGCCTTCGGCCAGGCGCTGGCGGCCCGGCGTGTCTCCGCGGCACCCGCCAGAGCCCCGGCCCGACCGGCACCCGGCATCGTGCCGGAATATCGTGCCAAGGAATTCCTGGCGTCCTGCAGCATCCCGGTGCCGGCATCCTCGTTCGCCCGCACGCTCGCCGAGGCCCGCAGCGCCGCCGCCCGCCTCGGCTATCCCCTGGTACTCAAGGCCCAGGCCTCCTCCCTTCCGCACAAGAGCGATGCAGGCGGTGTCGTGGTCGGCATCGACGACGAAGCAGCCCTGGTAGCCGGCTGGCGGAGGATCGAGACGGCCGTGCGCGCCGCGCGATTCGATGTAACCCTCGACGGCATGCTGGTCGAGGCCATGGCCATGCCCGGCCTCGAGTTCATCCTCGGCGCCCGGCGTGACGACGAGTGGGAACCCGTGCTGGTCGTCGGCCTCGGCGGTTTCTGGGCCGAGGCCCTGGCCGACGTGCGCCTGCTGCCCGCCGATGCCAGCGAGACGGAGATCGTGGCGGCGCTCAAGGAGCTCAAGGGCGCCGCATTGTTCTCGGGCTTCCGCAACCTGCCAGCAGTCGATCTGGCGCCGGTGGCGCGGGTGGCCGCCACGCTCAGCGGCCTGATCCGTGCCGCACCCGACATCGCCGAGATCGAGATCAACCCTCTGCGCGCTCACGCTCACGGCGTCGCGGCGCTTGATGCCCTGATGGTCGTAACACCGGCGGACTAAGGCGAATCGCGAGCTTTT
>VGEI01000152.1 GCA_016869415.1 Alphaproteobacteria bacterium | reverse complement strand
CAGCGAGCGAACGTTCGTCGGCGATGGCGAGATCCTCGAAGAAGGTCTTGGTTATCTGCGCCAGTCGCCGGTCGATGGCAGGTCGCTCGGCCTCCGGGGCAAGGCGGCGCTGGACTAGCTCCTTGTCCATCTGGGCGAAGTCGAGGCTTGCCGAGCGCGCGTAGTTCACCGCCATCAACGGGCCATCGAAGGTATGGGCTACGAAATGACCAGCCTGGGAAAGGACGTAGACGCCGAAAAGGCCGAGCGCGCCGGTAATGGCGCTCATGGCGACAAACGCGCCGAATATCGTCGCTCCGATCGACCCTCTGATGCGCACCGCCATGGCGGGCTCGTCCCCTTGCTGCGCCGCTCTGTTAGCGGTGCAGACATGAAACCTGGTCGCGAAAATTATCCAAATTATTGATTCAAATGGTTAACGTCCCGTATATCGGCTACCTGTAACCGTACGCGGAGGCACAGATTGTGTCACCCCGCGCGGTCTCTGATCTGGCTCATCGCAAAGGACCGGTCCTTCGGTCCTTCTGGGGGACACCCGCATCGGCGGCCCTGGCGGTCGCCTTGTATCCGGTGGCGATGCCGGTGCTAAATGCCACGCCGATGACGGGAATTGACGTCCGCATGATCGCCTCAACATGGCGGCTAGCCGGCAGAACCCCATTGCAGCGGCTCCCTCATCCCCCAGTCCAGTCTCCCCCAGCCGAGAGAACCCAGATGAAAGGCGTCGCCATAGGTGATTGAGGTAGAGTAGCCGCCGGGCGGGGGGCTCGCGTTCCCGCTTGTCGAACGACAACACACGGGAACATCAGTTATGCCTTCGCTTTTCGAGCCGCTCAGCATCGGCGACCTGATCCTGCGCAACCGCATCGGCCTGTCGCCGATGTGCCAGTACAGTGCCGTGGAGGGCGTGCCCAACGAGTGGCACCAAGCCCACCTCGGGCGCTTCGCCGCCGCTGGCCTCGGCGTGATCTTCACCGAAGCCACGCATGTCACACGCGCCGGCCGCATCACCCCCGGTTGTCTCGGCCTGTGGACCGACGAGCAAGTCGAGGGGCTGGCGCGCATTCTGCGCTTCATCCGCAGCGTCGATCCCGAGGTGAAGCTCGGCATCCAGCTCGCCCATTCCGGCCGCAAGGGTTCGGCCGACGTGCCGTGGAAGGGCGGGAAGCCCCTGAAAGAGGACAGCGCCTGGGAAACCGTGGCGCCAAGCGCCCTTCCGCATGACGAAGGCTGGCCGACGCCGCGTGCCCTCGATGCCGGCGAGCTCCCGGGTATCCTCGACGCGTTCGTAGCCAGTGCCAAGCGTGCACTGGCAGCCGGTTTCGAGATGGTAGAGCTGCATGGCGCCCACGGCTATCTCATCCATACGTTCCTGTCACCCGTCTCAAATCGTCGCACCGACGCCTACGGCGGCACCCGCGAGAAGCGCATGCGCTTTCCGCTGGAGGTGGCCTCGGCAGTGCGCAAGGTTCTGCCGAAGGACAAGGCCTTCGGCGTCCGTCTGTCCGGGCAGGATTATCTCGACGGCGGTATGACGGTCGACGACACCGTGGCCTTGGCGAGGGAGCTCAAAGGCATCGGTGTCGACTTCCTCGATATCTCGGGCGGCGGCATTTCGCCGTCGAAACTGAAGGTCAAGGTTGGCCCCGGCTACCAGGTCCCGTCGGCGGAGCGGGTGAAAGCCGAGATCGGTCTGCCGACTTTCACCGTCGGCATGATCCTCGATGGCAGGCAGGCCGACGAGATCGTGCGAACCGGCAAGGCGGACGCGGTGCTGGTGGGACGAGGGCATCTGAGGGAGCCGTTCTGGGTTTGGCGCGCGGCCGAAGCGCTCGGCGCCAAGCACTACTGCCCACCGCAATACCTGCGCGCCGGTGAGAGCCCCGGCGACATTGTGCCGAGGGAGACGCTGGCGAAGAGGGCCTGAAGCATGGAACGGCGACGGTTCGGCAGCACCAAGCGCGAGGTGTCGATTGTCGGCCAGGGCACTTGGTACATCGAGCGGGCCGAACGCGCACGCGCGCTGGCGGCGCTGCGCCGGGGCCTCGATCTCGGCATGACTCATATCGACACGGCGGAGATGTACGGCTCCGGTGCCGCCGAGGAGATCGTCGGCGAGGCGATCCAGGGGCGACGGAACGAGGCGTTCCTCGTCTCCAAGGTGCTGCCGTCCAACGCCTCGCTGCTCGGCACGGTCGCGGCCTGCGAGGCGTCGCTTAAGCGGCTGAAGACCGACCGGCTGGATTGCTACCTGCTGCACTGGCGCGGCGAGTATCCGTTGGCCGACACGGTGGCTGCGTTCGACCGGCTGCGCCGCGACGGCAAGATCCTCTCTTGGGGGGTGAGCAACTTCGGCGTCGATGATCTCGAGGAACTGCGCGCCGTGAGCGGCAGTGCCGCCGTCGCTTGCAACCAGGTGCTCTACCACCTGAAGGAGCGGGCCATCGAGTACGCGGTGATCCCCTGGTGCGAGAAGCACAACGTCGCCGTGGTCGCCTACAGCCCGTTCGGACACAACGATTTTCCCGGCCCGGGGACGCCAGGCGGCAAGGTGCTGCAAGAGGTGGCGCTGGCGCACGACGCCACGGTCCATCAGGTGGCACTGCGCTTTCTTTGCCGTTCGCCCTCGCTCTTTGCCATCCCCAAAGCTGCGCGTGCTGAGCACGCCAGCGACAATGCGGCGGCCGGCCGTCTGCACCTCACCGAGGCGGAGCTCACGCGCCTCGACAAAGTCTTCCCGCGCGGCGCCCGGCCGCGTAGCCTGCCGATGATCTAAGCCAAGGTTTCTGCCGCCAGTGCGTCGGCGCCGGGGACGTAGTCGAGATTGGTCTGGGCCGGGTTGCGGTTGACCAGCGGCCTGGCGTGCAGCGGATGCGTCAAGCTGCGGATCTCATGCTCGACGGTAAACAGGTTCCGGCGCTGGTCGAGGTCGATGATGTCGAGGAAACGGTACTGGTGCGGCCCGTTGTCCTCGCTGACGAGGGCAAAGCGGCCCAGTCGCTCGCGGACGCCGGCAAAGTCGCGGACATAGACCTGGACGTGGTGGCCGTCATAATCGGGCACGTATTGATCGGTCTCGCGGAAGATCAGGCTCTGGTGCGGGCCTACGGTCACCCGCGCGGTCCCCTCGGCGGCACTCGCCGGGGTAGCGAAAATCTCTTGATAGAAGCGGGCGATTCCGGCGGCTGACCCGACCGGCACGTCGAACTCGACATAGGGCAGGCCCAGCCGCGTAGCGCCGAAGCGCGGCTCCGGCTCGAAGCAGCGCAAGAGGTTGCCCCAGGGTGACATCACCTCGATATGATCCGCCTGCTCGCGGAAGGTGAAGCGCGTGTCCTTGAGGCGTGTTTGTATGCCGGCTAGGCGTCTCAGCAGCGCGCGCCGGTCCGGGATGACCAGGCCGACATGGCCGCGCAGAATCTGTGGATCGCCGGTCGGCAGGTGGAACTGGCTGCGGCCGATGTTGATCCACATGTTGTTGAGGCCGGTCATCAGGTAGGGATCGCGGGTCAGGCCGAGACCCGTGACATAGAACAGCGTCGCCAGGAGCTGATCCGGCACGCGGATGTTGACATGCTCAAGGCTAACGATGTTGCCGACTATGGGCGTGTCAGCTTGCATCCAGGCGCTCCCGGTTGCGGCGAGCGCAGTCTACCGCAGCGGCAGGCCCACGAAGAAGCGCGTCAGACTGCCTTAACCTTCACGTAGGAGCCGGGCGCAGGCTCGATGACCTTGAGCTTGCCGTCACCGGGTCGGCGCGCCGGAACTTCGCCATCGGTGAACTGGGTCATCCACTTCTGCCAGTTCGGCCACCATGAGCCCTGGTGTTGTGTGGCGGTAGACTGCCACTCCTCGGGTGTCGGGGGCAGCTTGTCGTTGGTCCAGTACGAGTATTTTTGCGCCGCCGGCGGATTGACCACGCCGGCGATGTGACCGGAAGCCGAAAGCACGAACTCGCGCGAGCCCTTGTAGAGCTGCGTCGCGGCATAGGTAGAACGCCAGGGCGCGATGTGGTCCTCGCGCGTCGACAGGATGTAGACCGGGACTTTGATTTTGGTGAGGTCGATCTTGGTGCCAAGCAGCTTGATATCGCCGCTGACCAGGCGGTTCTCCTGATACATCTGGCGCAGATAGAAGGAGTGCATTGCCGCCGGCATGCGGGTGGAATCGGAATTCCAGTAGAGCAGGTCGAAGGGGAAGGGGTCCTTGCCGAGCAGGTAGTTGTTGACCACGAACGACCAGATCAGGTCGTTAGCGCGCAGCATATTGAAGGTCATGGCCATGTCGCGGCCTTCGAGGTAGCCCTTCTCGCTCATCTTCTCCTCGAGTGAGGCGAGTTGCTCCTCGTCGATGAAGACTGAGAGCTCGCCGGCCTCCTCGAAATCCACCATCGTGGTGAAAAATGTGGCGCTCTTGACGCGATCGTCTTTGCGGGCCTGCATCCAGGCCAGCGTCGAGGCGAGCAGAGTGCCGCCGAGGCAGTAGCCGATGACGTTGACATCGCGCTCGCCGGTTGCCTTTTCGATCGCGTCGAGGGCGGCCAGCGGGCCCTCGACCATGTAGTCGTCAAAGGTCTTGCTGGCGAGTTCCTCTCCGGGGTTGACCCAGGAGATGACGAAAACGGTGTGCCCCTGACCGACGGCCCATTTGATGAACGAGTTCTTCTCGCGCAAGTCGAGGATATAGAACTTGTTGATCCATGGCGGGATGATGAGCAGTGGCCGCCTGGCGACGGAGTTGGTCGTCGGCTCGTACTGCAGCAGCTGCATCAGATCATTCTGGAAGACGACCTTGCCGGGCGTCACGGCGATGTTCTCGCCAACCTTGAACGCCTCCATGTCGGTCATCTTGATCGCCAGCTTGCCCTTGCCGCGATCGAGGTCTTCGAGCAGATTCGACAGGCCCTTGAGCAGGTTTTCGCCGCCGCTCTCGATGGTGCGTTTGAGCACCTCGGGATTGGTCACGGCGAAGTTGCTCGGCGCCATCGCATCGACGAACTGGCGGGTGTAAAAGTCGACCTTCTTCGCGGTCTTGTCGTCGAGGCCTTCGACGTCGCGCACCGTGGACTGCATCCAGCGCGCCGAGAGCAGGTAGGATTGCTTGATGAAGTCGAAGACGTAGTTCTCGTCCCAGAGGGAATCTTTGAAGCGCCGATCCTCGGCCGCCGGCTTGACCACAGGCTCCACGCTCTCGCCAAGCATCTTGCGGGTCGTCGACTGCCAGAGCGACATATAGTCGCTCCACAGTGAGAGCTGTGCCTGCACGAGCTTGGCCGGGTTAGCCATCATGCGGGCGGTCATGTCGAAGAAGGCTTGGCCGATGTTCAACGGATCGGGCGTTTCGGCGCTCGGCGCCGACTGGCGCGTGAGGAAATTGCTGACCAGCTGTTGGCTTTGCTCGGCGATGCGCGTCATGACGCGCGACAATTCGACCGGATCGGGAAGCTTCATATCGGGCGCTGATTCAGCTTTCGGTCCGGAGTGCCGGGCGGGACTGGATTGATCGGCGGCCATGAGGCGAACCCTATATGCTCTTACCACGTTGCCTGAATCCGGCCCGGTTTTCGGCCGGATCTCCGATACCTCTTATCTCCCCATAAGAACCGGAAAAGATTAATATTTCTATATGAGCTTAGGCCGCTTTGCATCGACAAAATATTGCCGCTAGATTGGACTTCAGCTGCATTGCTTTGCAGCGGCGCTATCCTACGGGCGCACTGGATTTGTTGCAGCGCGTTCGCCGCAACGCAGCAGGTGAGACGTCATGAGGCGCGCGCCAGTCTGGGCTGCAACACTCCTTGTCCTCGCCGCCTGTGCCGATAGCGGCGGGTGGAATTTCGGTGGGCTATTCGGCAATAGCACGCCGCCCGAGGCCGAGCCGCCGGCAGCCGAAGGACGACCCTATCCCAACCTCGCGACCGTGCCGCGACGTCCGCGCGATCCGCCGGAAGCCAAGAGCCAGCGCGAAGCCGATGTGGCGCGCCTCACCCGCGATCGCGACAAGGCCCTGAGCGATGACCAGGTGCTGCGCGATACGGGCGCGATGCCGCCGCTGGCGTCTGAGAGACCGCTAGAAGCAAGAAAGGAGGCGGCTGCAGCGCCGGTGCCGAGCACGCCGCCGCCAGGTGTCGCGGCTGTGCCGCCGTCCTCGCCGACACCCACGGCGCCAGCGGCCGTTTCGGCGCAACGTGTCGGCGCCGTGAGCTTTGCGCGCGATGCCGCTACCTTGACGGCTGCAGCGCAGCGCAGCCTGGCGGAGGCTGCGGCACTCGCACGGCCGGGCAACGGCCGCGTACGACTGGTCGCTGCGCAGACCGCGCGCCAGCCGGCTGACGCCGAAATGACCCGGGCCCGGCTCAGCGCAATCACGCAGGCGCTTGCGGTGGCGGGCCTGCCCGCCACGCGGGCAACCGTCGACGACGCCTTCGGTCGGCGCGTCGATGTCTATGACGTGTACGTCGAGCGCTAGTTTTCAGCGAGCTGGGTAAGACGCCGGCGCGCACACATGTAATAAGCGGTGCATGTCGGCTCAGACGGAACCGATGAGCAGCGCGGCAAGCGCCCCGGACAGCGGCGGCAGGACGAGGGATGCCGCATAACGGGCGATGGTGAATCGCAGTTCCAATAGCGGAAGTTCCCAGGTGATGAGCCGGTGCACGGAGAGCACTGACCATGCGGTAAGGAAGGCGACAAGCTGCGGCACGCCGACCCCCATTTTCGCCAGAGCCAGAGTGAGGGGGAAGGAGATCATTGGGCCGCTGGGCACCAGGCCGCCGATCAGGGAGGCGAGCAGGATGCCGCTCCATCCGGACTCGCCGCCGAGAAACTCGCCGACCAGCCGCTCAGGCAGCAGGGTGGCGGCGAAGCCTGCGCCCATCATGGCGAGCGGCAGCCGCAGGGCCATGAACAAGCCGTAGTGGCACGCTGTCTCGACCGCCCGGTTCGCGCGGGCCGGTGGTCCGCGCCACAGCAGCCAGACGCAGACCACGAGGGCAAGCCAGATGATCGTCGCAGCGAGGATCATGGGCGACCCTTGCGCGCGCCGAGGTGACGCAGCAGCCACACGGTGCCGTAGGCGGTGACCAGCGGTAGCGGCAGGGAAGCCAGGAAGCGCACAAGGGCGAAGTCGCCGCCCATCAGCGGGATCTCCCAAACGATCACGCGCTGCAGGCCGAGCACCGACCACGAGGTGAGGAAAGCGACACTCGCGGCGACATCGGCGCCGGCCCCCATGACCGCGAGCATGAGGGGGAAGGATGCCATCGGACCGCCGGGAACGAGCAGGCCGAGCGTCGTGGCCAGCAGCAACCCGCGCCAGCCGGAATCCTGCCCGAGCTGACGCTTGACGGCATCGATCGGCAGCAGAACCTGCAGGCAGGCCGCGAGCAGCACCGCACCTGTGACGACGGGGAGTACGCGTAGGACCAGACCCACCTCGTCGTGCAGCGCCTGCACGAATGCGTCGGGCCCCTTGGCCAGATAGCAGCCGATCGCGCTGGCGGTGGCGAAGGCGATGAGGAACAGCAGCGATCCGTCGACCAGACGGCGGCGGGGCGGCGGTGCTGAAGGCGGAGGCGGCTCGGCGTTGCTCATACGCCGGGGCACGCTAGCTCGCGCCGGGGCGCGACGGAAGGCTCAGTCGCGCGACGGGATTGGAATCAGCGAGCGGGTCTGGGAGACTGGCGCCTCTGGGCGGGTGATCGCGCGCAGGCTGTAGAGCGTGGCCCCGATCAGCATGGCGACCCGCGTGCCGCTCTCGTCGCTCAGGGGCATGATGACCCGCTCGACATAGCCGCCCTGCGACAGCGCTGGCCGGTAGACGCGACCGCGCGCGTGGCCGATCGAAGTTCCGTCGAGAACGCCCCGATGTTGCTGCTGGATTTCAGGCAATTCGTTAGCTGGCAGGAACTCGTCCATGCACATGCCGACGATATTCATCGGGTAGGTATCGAGGATGCCCTCGCCGGCCAGGCGGCAGCGCAGCCGCTGATGTTCCGGCTCGTAGTCGAAGAGCCAGATGAAGGGCAGGATCCAGGGAATCTCGGTCGGGTCGATATCGGCGCGCCGGGTGACGACATGCCCCCCGCGCTTGTCGAGCCAGTACTGTACGAACCGG
>VGEI01000151.1 GCA_016869415.1 Alphaproteobacteria bacterium | reverse complement strand
GTAAGGGGAAGTAGGGGGCAAGTGGGGCGGCGTGCAAGATCCGCCAGACGACCCCGCACCCTATGTCTAGAATGTCCACTATGAGAGAAGCTGGCGGATGATTCCCGAGATCGGCCACTACGCGCTTGTGCTGGCGCTTGCTGTGGCGCTGGTCCAGGCGAGCCTGCCGCTGATCGGTGCTTCGCGCGACAACGCGCCGCTGATGGAGGTGGCGCGTAGCGGCGCGCTGGCGCAGTTCGGCTTCGTCGCACTCGCCTTTGCCTGTCTGACGCAGGCCTACATCGTCGGCGATTTCAGCGTGCGCAACGTGGCCGAGAACTCCAACTCGGCCATCCCCTTCCTCTACAAGGTGAGCGGCGTGTGGGGGAATCACGAAGGCTCGATGCTGCTCTGGGTGCTGATCCTGGCGCTCTTCGGCGCAGCGGTAGCCGCCTTCGGCCGCAACCTCCCGCCGCCGCTGCGGGCACGCGTGCTGGCTGTGCAGGCGATGACGGGTGTCGCTTTCCTCGCCTTCATCGTCTTCACCTCGAACCCCTTCGAGCGGCTGAACCCCGCACCGCTCGACGGCCGCGACCTCAACCCGTTGCTGCAGGATCCCGGCCTCGCCTTCCATCCGCCGTTCCTCTACTTGGGATATGTCGGGCTTTCGACCACCTTCTCCTTCGCCGTCGCAGCACTGATCGAAGGACGCGTCGATCCGGCCTGGGCACGCTGGGTGCGGCCGTGGACGCTCGGCGCCTGGGCGACTCTCACGCTCGGCATCGCGCTGGGCAGCTGGTGGGCCTATTACGAGCTCGGTTGGGGCGGCTGGTGGTTCTGGGACCCGGTGGAGAACGCCTCCTTCATGCCCTGGCTGGTGGCCACGGCGCTGCTGCATTCGGCAATCGTCGCCGAGAAGCGCGACGCGCTTAAAAGCTGGACAATCCTGCTGGCCATCCTGGCCTTCGCGCTGTCACTCATCGGTACCTTCCTGGTGCGCTCGGGTGTGCTGACCTCGGTACATGCCTTCGCCGTCGATCCAGCCCGCGGCTCGTTCATCCTGGTCATCCTCGTCCTCGCCATCGGCGGCTCGCTCGCACTCTATGCCTGGCGTGCACCCAGCCTGCGGCCCGGCGGCATCTTCGCGCCGGTCAGCCGCGAAGGCGCGATGGTGCTCAACAACCTGCTGCTAGCCACCGCGGCGGCGACCGTCTTCCTCGGCACGCTCTATCCGCTGTTCCTCGACGCCGTCTCAGGCGCCAAGGTCTCGGTCGGCCCGCCCTTCTTCAACGCCACCTTCGTGCCGCTGATGGTGCCGCTGGTCGTCGCCATGGTCTTCGGCCCGCTACTGGCCTGGAAGCGCGGCAACCTGAAAGCGGCTACCGCCCGGTTGTGGGTGGCGCTGGCCGCTTCGGTCATTGCCATCGTCGGCGTTCTGGTCGTCTATGGTGTCAGCTCGGTGCTCGCCGCCTTCGGCATGGCGCTGGCCGTGTGGTGCGCCGGCGGGTCACTGGTCGAGCTGGCCGAGCGCATTCGCCTCTTCCGCGTGCCGCCCGCGGACTCGCTACAGCGCCTGGCCGGATTGCCGCGCTCCGCCTGGGGCATGACCATCGCCCATTTCGGCCTCGGCGTGTTCATCGCCGGTGCCGTCGCCTCGTCCGCCTGGCAAGTGGAGAAGGTGCAGATCGTCCAGCCGGGCGACAAGGTCGAGCTCGCCGGTTACACGTTCCTCTTCAAGGGTGCTGTCGAGGAGCGCGGGCCCAACTACATCGCCCGGCGCGGCACCTTCGAGGTGACGAAGGATGGCAAGCCGGTCGCCACACTGCACCCGGCCAAGCGCTTCTTCCCGGTCCAGCGCACGACGACCACGGAGGCGGCTATTCATACGCTGTGGATCGCCGATCTCTACGCCGTGATCGGCGATCCGCAGGAGTCGCAGCAGGTGGGCGGCCCGGCCTTGCCTACCGACCCGAACGCCGGCTGGGCGGCGCGACTCTACTACAACCCCCTGATTCCCTGGATCTGGATTGGCACCATCATCATGGCCCTGGGGGGTGCTGTGTCGCTCACCGACCGCCGCCACCGCGTCGGCGCACCGGTCCCGGCGCAGGCCCGCGCAGCCGCCTCTCCCGCCGAGTGACATGCGGCGCCTTCTCTATCTGCTGCCGCTGGCAGCCTTCACGGCAATCGCCCTGTGGTTCGCCATCGGCCTGACACGCGATCCCAGCCGCGTGCCCTCGGCGCTACTCGACCGCCCGGTGCCCGAGTTCGCGCTGCCCGCCCTCGCCGGTGCCGGCGTTGCCGCGCTGTCGTCCGGCGATCTGCGCAGTAAGGTGGCCCTGGTGAATGTCTTCGCCTCGTGGTGCGTGCCCTGCCGGGTCGAGCATCCGATCCTCATGCGCCTCGCACGCGAGAGCGGCTTGACGCTCTACGGCATCAGCTACAAGGACAAGGCCGAGGACAGCGCGCGCTTTCTGCGCGAGCTCGGCAACCCCTACGCCGCCATCGGCCACGACGAGAGTGGCCGTGTCGGTATCGAGTGGGGCGTCTATGGCGTGCCAGAGACCTTTGTCATCGACCGCACCGGCCACATCCGGCACAAGCATGTCGGACCGATTTCGCCCAAGGATCTGCAGGAGACGATCCTGCCATTGATCGCGAGTCTGAGCCGGTGAAGCGCTTCCTCGTCGTCCTCGCCTTCAGCCTCCTGGCCGCGCCCGCCCTCGCCGTGCTGCCGCACGAGATGCTGACCGACCCGGCACAAGAGGCGCGCGCCCGCAACCTGTCGCGCGAGATCCGTTGCCAGGTCTGCCAGAACCAGTCGATCGACGATTCCAACGCGCCGCTGGCCGCCGATCTGCGCCGCATCGTGCGCGAGCGCATCGTTGCCGGCGATTCCGACCGGCAAGTCACCGAGTTCCTCGTCCGGCGCTTCGGCGACAACGTGCTGATGCGCCCACCGGTCCGGCCGGACACCTGGCCCCTGTGGTTTGGTCCGGCGGCGATCCTGGTCGTCGCCGGCATCGGCCTGCTGGTCTTCCTCCGTCGGCGCCCAGCCGCCCAGGCGGCGGCGCCGCTGGCCGCCGATGAGGAGCGCCGTCTCGCCACACTGATCGAGCGGAAAGACGGATGATCTGGGCCGTCTTCATGGCGATGACGCTGGCGGCGGCCGGCGCCCTGCTGCTGCCCTTCCTCCGGCGCCCGCGGGAGGAAGCCTCGCGGGCCGCCTACGACATCGAGATCTACCGCGACCAGCTGGCCGAGGTAGAGCGCGACGCCAAACGCGGGCTTATCGACGAGATGGAGGCACGCGCGGCGCGCGCCGAGATCGGCCGCCGGGCACTGGCCGCCGACAGCACCGGGAGTACGAAGGCAGCGCCCGTTGCCGCGTCGCCTGCCATGCCGATGGCCGTCCTCGCCCTGGCAGTCGTGGCGCCGCTCGGCGCCTTCGTTCTCTATCTCGACCTCGGCTCGCCGCATCTGCCCGGGCAGCCCCTGGCGCAGCGCCACGCCGATACGCAGCCCAACACGCGGCAGGACGAGGCGCTGGTCGAGCAGCTGGCCGAACGCCTCAAGGATCGCCCCGACGACGCGCAGGGGTGGATGCTGCTGGCGCGTTCTTACGGCACGCTCGGCCGATATGACAGCGCCGTCGCCGCCTGGCGGAATGTACTGCGGCTGGCACCGGACTCTAACGACGCGCGTGGCGGACTGGGCGAGGCGCTGATACAGGCGGCCGGCGGCACGGTGACGCCAGAAGCGATCCGCCTCTTCGAGGCGGTAAGCCGGACCGACGAGCGCGAGCCGCGCTCGCGCTTTTATCTCGGCCTGGCGCGGGCACAGGCCGGCGAGGCAAGGCAGGCCCTACAGGCCTGGGTCGATCTGCTGGCCATCTCGCCACCCGATGCGCCGTGGCTCGAGGGTGTGCGCACCCAGATCCGCCGTGTAGCCAGCGAGGCAAAGATCGATTCCGCTACGCTTGCACCCTCCGCCGCTGCGACGTCGTTGGCAGCCCGCGATGCGGCAGTGCCTGCTGGC
Source organism: Alphaproteobacteria bacterium (assembly GCA_016869415.1). Lineage (GTDB taxonomy): Bacteria > Pseudomonadota > Alphaproteobacteria > CACIAM-22H2 > CACIAM-22H2 > VGEI01. The sequence continues at coordinate 4,162 of VGEI01000151.1, read as the reverse complement.
CCGCAAGCCGAGGCCATTGCCCGCCTGCCGCCGACACAGCAGCAGGAGATGATCCGCGGCATGGTCGAATCGCTGGCGGCCCGGCTCGAGGCCGAGCCCAACGATATTGAAGGTTGGCGGCGCCTGGGGCGGGCTCGCAAGGTGCTGGGCGAGAAGGACAAGTCGATCGAGGCCTACGCCAAGGCGGCGGCACTCGCCCCCCAGCGGATCGAGGTGCTCAGCGACTATGCCGGGGCACTGTTCGAGACCATCGCGCCGGGCGAGAAACCACCGGCCCCCTTCGTCGACGTCATGCGCAAGATTCTCGACGTCGATCCCAATCACGGCGACGCACTATGGTTCGTCGGGGCTGCGGAAGCCGAGGCCGGGCGGCGCGCCGCTGCGGTCGCGCTCTGGCAGCGCCTGCTCGATCAGCTTCCCGCCAATACGCGGGAGCGGCAGGAGATCCAGGAGCAGATCGATCGCCTGAAACGCGAGACGCAGTAGAGGATTGGACTCTCGCTACCGCCGACCGCCCGACGAGATCCGCCGCACCGTGTCGATGAGCTTGCTTTCGTTGACTTCGCCGAAGCCACTGTCGACGAGCTCCTGGTAGCGCCGTAGGGCTACCTTGCCGAGGCGCGCGTCGAAACCGAGACGCCGCGCCAGCTCCACGCCGTAGCGCGTATCCTTCAGTCGCAGCCGGCCGGAGAAGACGATGTTGCGCTCCGGGCGGCCCTCGAGCATGCGCTGCGCGTTGCGGATCACCTGGGGACTCGCCGCAGCACCGCGCAGCAGAGCGTAGACGACCGTGTCGAGCTTGAGCCCGGCGCGTTCCGCCAGCACCAGACCTTCAGCCAAGGCGGCGATCTGCACCGAGCCCATCAGGTTGATCATCAACTTGTAGGCGTTGCCCGCACCCACCGGCCCGAAATGGATGACCTCTTTCGCCAGCGCCTCGAAGACCGGACGCAGCGCCGTGATATCCGCCTTGCCGGCGCCGGCGAACAGGATCAGCCGGCCGGCCTCGACATCGCTGGGGATGCCGGTGACCGGGCAGTCGACCAAGCGAACGCGGCGCGCCGCCGCGCGGCTGGCCAGACCATGGATCCAGCCCGCCGACAGGGTCGAGCACTCGACGGCATAGGCACTCGGCGCGAGACGCGCGGCCAGCGCGCCCTTGCTGCCCAGCCAGACCTCGCGTGAGGCGCGGTCGTCGCTGACCATGCTGAAGACAACCTTCGCCCCCTCGGCGGCCTGGCGCGGGCTGGCCGCCACGACGGCGCCGAGCGGCGCCAACTTGCGGGCGCGTGCCGCGGTGCGGTTGTAGACCCGCACCTTGTAGCCGGCACGCAGCAGGCGCACGGCCATCGCCGTGCCCATGCTGCCGAGACCGAGGAAGGCGATGGGCGACGTCTTATCGACGGGCAAAGTCTATTTTCCTTCGAGGGTGTTGACTGGCTCCCAGTCGGGACCCGGAGGCTTGTAGGCGTAAGCCTTGGCGCGTTCAAGGAACATGGCTGCCGGCGGGTCCGCCTCCGCCGTGCCCGAAAACGCAATCATGGCGCTGGCGAAGTCGCGCTCCCGCCAGGCGGCGAGACCCTCGGCGTAAGCCTGGGCGTGAGCTGCTTGCTCTGGCGTTTCCTGTCCGACCTCGGCCAGTGGCTCGTAGATCTTCACCGGCTGGGCGCGGCCCTTCACCCGGATGGCGTCGAGCTCACGCCAGAGGAAGCCGGGCCCGGCCAGCTCCATCGTAGTTTGCGCCGCCATGATCGAGCTGCCGAAATACTTGTTAGCACCCTCCAGACGCGAAGCGAGATTCACCGCGTCGCCCATGACCGTGTAGTTGAAGCGCCGGCGCGAGCCGATATTGCCGACCAGGGCCTCGCCCGAATTGAGGCCGATACGCTGCCCAAGCTTGAAGCCCTTGAAGGCCACAGCCGTCCGGTTGAGCTCCTCGAGCCGGGCGCGGCACTTGAGCGCGGCCCACACGGCGTGCGTGGCGTGTTGCGGATCATCGAGAGGCGCGCCGAAAACCGCCACGATCGCGTCGCCGATATATTTGTCGACGAATCCGCCCTCCTCTTCGACGATATCGGTCATCGCCGAGAGATACTCGTTCATCAAGGCGACCAGTTCGTTCGGGGTCAGCTTCTCCGAGAAGGATGAGAAGCCCGCGACATCGGAGAAGAAGACGGTGATGGTGCGGCTCTCACCACCCAGCTCCGGCGGCTTGTGCGAAACCATCATCTTCTCGATCACTGCCGGCGCCAAATAGAGCGCGAAGCTCTTGCGCAGCAGCCGCTTGTCCTTGTCCGAGACGATGAAGCGGTAGCCGACGGTCGCCACCAGGGCGAGCGCGCCGGCGGCGACGGGATTGAGCAGCGGCAGAGCCAGAGACTGCGTGAAGGCCGCTGTCGCGGCACCGGTCCAGACGGCGATCATGCCGGCGAGGGCGAGCGCCGCCGAGACCGGGGCAAGCAGCAGCGCCGCCAGGGCGGCGGCGAGCGAAAAGGCGACGGCGATGGCGCCACCCGGCATCCGGCCGAGCTCTGTCACCGCCTCGCGGCGGATCAGGTTGTTGACTGCCGTCGCGTGCATATAGACCCCGGAGATCGAGTCCCGCACGAACTTGCTCTCGCTCTTCGGCGGCGGCAGCGCGCAGCGCGCAGCCCGCGAGCCTTCAACGCCCGTGGCAAAGCGTTTCGAGGTGAGTTTGCGGTCCTCGACATCGAGCACAGTTCCCAGCAGCACGACCTTTCCGTTGAAATGCCGCCGGAAGAACTCCTTGTCGTCCTTCTCTGCGCAGGCCCTGAGATCGGCGAGCGAGAAGGTCGGGATGTCGTCGGCGCCGCCTTCGAAGCGCAGAGTGACGGTGTTCGGGATGTCGGCCGGAACACGATAGCCGGCAAGGTCGACGTTGCCGTCCCCGTCTATCTGCGGTGTCACACCCTGGGCGCGTGCTGCCAGCTCCAGGGCCATCGACGGCACACGACTCTCGCCGGCTTGAAACCACAAAGGCAAGCGCCGGACGATATCGTCCGGATCGTTGTGAGCGTTGAGGAAACGGATGTTGCGCTGCTGCTGAACCGCGACGCGCTGCCCCGGCGAAGGAATGATCGGGTGATCGCTGTGCTGCACCTGGCCAAGCACGATCTTGCCAGCCCGCGCGTTACGCGCCAGGGTCTGCAGAAAGTCGCGGTCGAAGCCGCGCACGCGCGCACCCAACGTCTCCTCGCCAAAGGGGATCTGCGACTGCTCGATCGAGGTGGGAAAGACGATGTCAAAGCCAATGACGCTGGCTCCGCCCTCGATCACTGCGCCGATTACGCGGGCGATCTCACGCGTCCAGGTGACGTTCGGCGTGCCCTCGAAAGGTGGAGTCTGATAGGTCTCCTCGTCGAGTGCCACGACCACAGCCGGCGAGGCGGCAGGATCGTGCGACGATCCTGCGATCCGCCAGCGTAGCGCCGTCAGCACATCAAGAGACAGGCCGCGCAGCACATCGAACGTCGGGGTGGAGAACAGCACCCCAGCGGCCAGCGCAATGTGCAGGGCCGCGACGAAGTCGCGCCGACCGATCCCCCCCATGACGAACGCAGACGCTTCAGCTTGTGGGTTCGAACCTCAGGAGGCGACCCACGACCGGCGCCTGACCGGGCCGGGCAAAGGGATCGACTTTGAAGACGATCTGTTGCGTGCCGACGCTGGCCCGATAAAGGCCGCCGGCCTCGAGCGCCTTTTCCGCCTTGGCGAAATCGTAGAAGGAGCCGCGCAGCAGCTGCTGCCCACCGATGGTGACCTCGTGACGCTCACCCGCCTGGTCGAGGCGCTCGATGACCAGCTTGCCGCCACCCTTGACCTCGACCACCGGCGACAGGCCGTAGAGCGTGAGCTGCGCCGCTGGCGGCGCCCCCGGTGCAGCGCCCGGCCTTGGCGGAGCGCGGAAGACCATGGCGCCGCTCTTGCTCGCCTGTGCCTGGGTCAACTGCATCTTAGTATCGCAGCCAACCTTCTCGCGCTGGACGCGGCCGCCATCGGCCACCGTGCTCTGCTCCTCGCCAACCGTCACCGTGCCGCCGGTGATGGTCTCGCGCCAGCAGGACTTCATATAGCCGAGGACTACCGCGTCCTTCGGGCCCAGGCGGATGACCTTGCCAGCCGGCACATAGTCCATGAACTC
>VGEI01000150.1 GCA_016869415.1 Alphaproteobacteria bacterium | reverse complement strand
GCGATGAGGGCCGAAACGGCAACAAGGCCGGTGGCGAAGAAAGAGAGGCGAGGGGTCATAGACGGCAATCCCCTTGCTAACCAAGCGCCTTCACTGCGCAACAGAAGCGAAGGCGCATCGCTTGTTCCATAACATTTTCTCTGCGCCCGAGGCAGCGGGGGAGTTGCAGTTTAGTCGACACTGTTGCCAAAACGCTGCACTCTCAGGCGGGGATCGTTTGCGAAGCAGTTCAAGCGGTTAAGCCGCCGCTCGCCAGGATCTCCAGATCTTCATCACAACCGGGGAGAGAAAACCGGCCAGGGTGACCGCAAACAGGCTGACGACGATCGGCCGGCTAAAGAAGCGGAGCCAGTCATGGTCGAAGATGATCAGCGACTGTTTCAAGGTCTCCTCGGCCATCGTACCGAGAACCAGGCCCATGATCAGCGGGGCCGGCGAGAAGCCGAAACGGCGGAAGATGAAGCCGAAGACGCCGGCAGCCAGCATGATGCCGACATCGATCATCGACTGGTTCGGCCCGTAGGCGCCGATCACCGAGAGTACGAACACCGCCGGCCAGAGATAGGCGCTGGGAATGAGGCTGATGCGCGCGAACAGTTTGGCGGCAAACAGCCCCATCGCCAAATACAGGAGGTTCGCCGCCAGCATCGAAGCGAACACAGCATAAAGAAGCTGCGGCTGCTCGTTGAACAGATGCGGGCCCGGGCGCACGCCCTGAACGATCAGGCCGACCAGGATGATCGCGGTGGTCGAGCTGCCTGGAATCCCGAGAGCGAGCGTGGGCACCATGGCGCCCCCGACCGCAGCATTGTTGGCGGCCTCTGGCCCGGCTACGCCCTCGATGGCGCCTTTGCCGAACTCCTCAGGGTGCGATGACCAGCGCTTGGTCTCGTTGTAGGCGACGAGCGCTGCCGTGGTGGCACCCAGCGCCGGAAGAATGCCGATGAACGTGCCGAGGCCACTCGACAGGGCGATGGACTTCGCGCATTTGCGGAAATCGGCGAGGCTGGGCAGCCGCACGGCGTCGAGCTTGAGCATGGTGGCCACGACGTGAAGCTGTGTTGCCTGGAGCAGCAGTTCGGAGATGGCGAAGACGCCGATCAGTACCGGCACGAGCCCGATGCCGTCTGAGAGCTCGTACACACCGAAGGTAAATCGCTCTACACCCGTCGTGAGGTCGAGGCCGACGGTCGCCAGCAGCACGCCAAACGCGCCAGAGATCAGGTTCTTGACGGCAGAATCGCCGCCGATGGCGGCGACCATCGACAGGCCGAAAATCGCCAAGGCAAAATACTCCGGCGGGCCGAAATTGTAGGCGACACGCGAGAGCAACGGCGCCGCGACAATGAGCACGAAGACGCTGAAGATGCCGCCGAGTGTGCTGGCGAAGGCCGACATGCCCAGCGCCCGGCCGGCCTCGCCTTTCTGGGCCATGGGATAGCCGTCGAAGGCCGTCGCCGAGGCCGAGGGATCGCCTGGCGTGTTGACCAGGATCGCGGTGATCGAGCCGCCGTAGTTCGCCGCGCAGTAGATCGCGCCGAGAAAGGCGATGGCCGCCGTCGGTGTCATGGTGATGGTGAAGGGGAGGAGCAGCGCTGTTGTCGTGCTGCCGCTAATTCCCGGCAGCGCGCCGACGAGCACGCCCAGCACGGTCCCGGCGACGATCATGCCGAGGATGTAGGGATCCACGAGGATCGCCATGCCGCCGAGAAACGCGTCCATGAGGGCGCCTAGACGATGCGCTCGCTGAGGACGCTATGCGGCAGGGCGACGCCGAACAGCTTCACAAAGACGAGCCAGATGGCGAGGCAAAGAAGGGCCGCTGCCATAACCAGCCGTACGAGCCGCTTCTCCCCCCACATCCGGCCCACACCGACCATGAACACGAACATCGAGGCCAGCATGCCGACGAGCCAAACCCCGACGAAGAAGGCGATCATCGCCGCGGCCGTGGAGTAGACCATGGGCGGCATGGGCTCGCTCGCCTCGGGCGCGCGGTGGCGCGCCTGGTAGGCGAGGACGAGGGCCAGCAGCCCGATGACCAGCAGCACGAGGCGCGGGAAGATCTCGGCGCCGAGCCCCTGCATCAGGGCTGCCGGCACCTCCTCGAAGGTGAAGGTGACGGCGAAGGCCGCTGCCGCAAGGGCGAGGACGACCGCGGCGGCGGCCACGTCGCTGTGGCGCCGCCCGGCCGCGTCGAGGACGGGTGAAGGCTCGGACATTGCCCGCGGGCGATCCGACTACTTCAGCAGCCCGAGATCCTCGAGAGCCTTGCGGCCGTCGCGATTGAACTCCGCCAGTTGGGCGCCCCAGCCCTGGCTGCCGACCACGCTGTCGGGCGACTGGCCCGAGCTGTCGAGATAGGCCTTGTAGAGCGGCCCCTGCATCGACTTGATCAGGCCCTCCTCCAGGGCCTTGCTGCGGTCGGCCGGCAGGCCCTTGAGCGTGACGAAGCCGCGCACCGTCGAGAAGACGGAATTGATGCCGGCCTCCTTGCCCGTCGGGACGTCGGGGAGCGAGGCCATGCGCTTCTCCGAGAGCTGGACGAGGCAGCGCACGTCGCCTGCCTTGATCTGCGATTCGGCCTCGGCGTAGTTGAGCAGGCCGCAATCGATGTTGCCGCCGACCAGGTTGATGACGATGTCGCCGCCGCCGCGGAACGGCACGATGGTCGGCGCATGGAGCCCTGCGGCCTTACCGAAGCCCAGGACGCCGATATGGTCGACGCCGCCGAGCTGCGTGGTGCCGAACTTGAGCGAGCGCGCTTTGCCGGCGGCTACGAGGTCTGCGACTTTCTTTAGCGGGCTCTCCTTGCGCACCATGACGATCTGCGGATCGTCGGTGGCCCGGGCGAGAGGTACCAGGTCGTCGAACTGGGTGGGCGTCTTGCTGCGGATCATGGTCAGCAGGTGCGTCTGGGTGATCAGCATGATGGTGTAGCCGTCCTTGGGCCGGCTCGCGGCGTAGGCGAGGGCGGCCGCACCGCTGCCACCGGTTTTGTTGACCACCACGAACTCGGTGCCGAAGACGCTCGGCGCGTGGACCATCATCATGCGTGCGGTGATGTCCGTGCCGCCGCCGACGCCGGCATGGGTCACGACCTCGATTGGCTTCGAGGGGAATTTCTCCTGCGCACGGAGCGGCAGCCCGCTCGCGGCGAGCAGGGCGGCACTGCCGCCGGTGACCAGGGCCGCGCGGCGGCTAAGAGCGGCGGCGGGGCTGTTGTCGTGTCGCTGGCTCATGGTTTCCTCCCTTGCTGGGTCGTTTTGCTGTCGATGGTCCGGCTGACATGGGCGGCCCGGCACTCTTGATTTCGGGAACGGCGCCCGAGAAGCGGCGCCGGCCGCCGCGGACATGGGTTTCTCCTGCCCGCCGCGCCGCCTCAGCATCGCCGGCGCCGATGGCGGCGACGATCGCCTGATGCTCGGCATTGGACTCAAGCATGTTGGCGGGTGCCACCAGGGAGCGCTGGCGGAAGAGGTGCATCTCCTTGATCAGGCTCTCATCGATCTGCTTGGCCCGGCCGTTGCCCGCGAAGCGCATCAGCGCATCGTGGAATTCGAGGTTGAGTGCATAGTAGGTCGTGCTGTTTCCTGACCGGGCGGCGGCGTCCATGCGGCTGACCAGGTTGCTCAGATGCCGGCGTTGCTCGCCGCTGGCGGTCTCCGCCAGGCGCTGGCAGGCGAAGCCGGTGAGCAAGGCGCGCAGATCGTAGAGCTCGAAGGCTTCTTCACGACTGACCTTGCGGACGTAGACGCCATAGTTGACTACGGCGGTGACCAGGCCGGCACGCTCCAGGCCGCGGGTCGCCTCGCGGACCGGGCCGCGGCTGACCCCGAGCTTGGCGGCCAAGACCTGCTCGTTGAGGCGCTCTCCAGCCTTGATCCGGCCGGAGAGGATCATGCTCTCGATCTCCTGCTGGACCAGAGAGGTCAGGGAGCGCGTGCGGACGATCTCGAGCGCGGATTGCGGGCGGGCCATCGCCGGGATCCTCGGCGGAGCCACTGTAAACTGTCAACAGTTTTCAATTGCCGGCGCCTATGCTAACCAACCGCCCGAAACCCCTTCGGAGCTTCGTCGTGCAACCTGCCTCAACTGCCCTGTCGCGTTTCACCGTCCTTGACCTGACCCGTGTGCGTTCGGGACCCACGGCAGTGCGCCAGCTTGCCGACTGGGGGGCTAAGGTCATCAAGATTGAGATGCCGCCCGGGATCGAGGATGGCGATGCGCCCGGCGGGCCGCGCGACGGCTCGGACTTTCAGAACCTGCAGCGCAACAAGCGCGGCATGACGCTGAACCTCAAGCACAAGGATGGCGTGGTCATCCTCAAGCGTCTGGCCGAGAAGGCCGATGTGGTGGTCGAGAATTTCCGGCCCGACGTGAAGAAGAGGCTGGGCATCGACTACGATGCGCTGTCGAAGATCAACCCGTGCCTGGTCTATGCCAGCATTTCCGGTTTCGGCCAGGACGGTCCCTATGAGGCGCGCCCCGGCTTCGACCAGATCGCCCAGGGCATGGGCGGGTTGATGTCGATCACCGGCCTGCCGGGGCAGGGGCCGGTGCGCGTCGGCATCCCTATCGCCGATCTCTGCGCTGGCATCTTCTGCGCCTACGGCATTCTAGTGGCGCTGCTCGAGCGCGAGGTCTCGGGCAAGGGGCAGTTCGTGCACACGTCTCTGCTCCAGGCCCAGATTTTCATGCTCGATTTCCAGGCCTCGCGCTGGCTGATGAACAAGGAAGTGGCTAAGCAGGCCGGCAACAACCACCCGACCAGCATTCCCACGGGTGTGTTCAAGACCAAGGATGGTTTTTTCAACATCGCGGTCACCGGCAACAAGATCTGGGAGCGCTTCGTGCGGACGGTCGGCCGCGAGGAGTGGCTGAAGAACCCGGATTTCGCCACGGCGGCGGCGCGCTCCAAGAACCGCGACGCACTCAATGCCGAGATCGACAAGGCGTTGCAGACGGAGACGAACGTCACCTGGGTCGAGCGCTTCAACAAAGCGGGCGTCCCCTGCGGGCCGATTTACTCGATCGACCAGGTCTTCGGCGACGAGCAGGTGAAGCATCTCGGTATCGCACAAGGGCTGGAAAAGCCCGGCAAGGGCCGCGTCGACTATGTCGGCCAGCCGGTCGTGCTCACACGCACGCCGAGCAGCATCAAGGCCCACCCGCCGGCACTCGGCGAGCACACCGACGAAGTGCTGAGTGAGCTCGGTTTCGCCAAGGCCGAGATCGAGCGCCTACGCGCCGATAAAGTCGTCTGAGGAGTGCAGCCATGGAAGCCGCCGTCGTGACCGACAAGATGCTCTCCAAGAAAGAGGGCGGCGTCGGCTGGATGATCTTCAACAACCCGGAGCGCCACAACGCCGTGTCGCTGGAGATGTGGGCGGGTGTGGAGCGTATCCTCGACACCTTCGCCGCCGATCCGGAGATCCGCGTGCTCGTCGTCACTGGCGCCGGCGGCAAGGCCTTCGTCTCGGGCGCCGACATCTCCAAGTTCAAGCAGGAGCGCGCGAGCAAGGAAGACGTCGAGCACTACAACGCCACGACGTCGCGCGGCTACGCCAAGCTGGCCCAATTTCCCAAGCCGACCATCGCCATGATCCGCGGCTACTGCATCGGCGGTGGTGTCGGCATGGCCGTATCCTGCGACATGCGCATCTGCAGCGAAGGCTCCAAGTTCGGAATCCCGGCGGCGAAGCTCGGCCTCGGCTACGGCTTCGTCGGGGTGAGGCGGCTGACCGACCTCGTGGGCCCGTCCTTCGCCAAGGAGATGTTCTTCACCGCCAAGCAGTTCACCGCCGCACAGGCCCAGGCCATGGGCCTGGTGAACCGTGTGCTGCCTGACGCCGAGCTCGAGGCTTTCGTCATGGACTACGCGGCGACCATCGCCGGCAACGCGCCGCTGACCGTGGATTCGGTGAAGTACATCATCAACCAGACGACGAAGGACCCGGGCGAGCGCGACCTCGCGCGCTGCAACGCCCTGGTCAAGGAGTGCTTCGCCAGCCAGGACTACATCGAAGGCCGCACGGCCTTCATGGAGAAGCGCAAGCCGGTGTTCACCGGCCGCTGACGCTTAGCTGGCGTCCGTTGGCCAGAAAAGCCAGGTCAGTGCCGCGGCGAATGCCACCCACAGGCCGATGACGATCGCCGCGCCGGCGCGGCTGGAGCGGCGCTCCGCCGCCACGGCTGTTGCCCGATGCTCGGCCATGATCTCCGGCGGGATCAGATACACCATCGCCTTGATGGCGAGCGGCAGAAGGATCGCCTCGTCGAGCAGACCGAGGACCGGGATGAAATCCGGGATCAGGTCGATCGGCGACAGCGCATAGACCGCGACGACGATGGCGATGGCCTTGACGTACCACGGCACGCGAGGATCATGCGCTGCGAGATAGAGCGCGTGTACGTCGCGCCGGATGCTCCCCGCCCAAAGCCGAAGCCGAGCCACGACCTTCATGGGCGGTCAGAACCGGGCCGAAATGCTGACTGAGCCGAAGAAGTCCGGCCGGTCTTGTCCGTCGAACTCCCTGGTGCGCATGACCTGGGTATAGCTCAGGCGGAAACGCTCGAACAGCAGCGCGAAGCCGGCCTGGAAGTCGGCGACTAGGGGTTTCTTGCTGACGCTGTGGCTGTCGGTGAATGTGTTGCCGTCGAGGAAGACGTCACGCAAAACGGCGCGCCCTTCGGCACCGGCGAAGAGATACCAGCCGAAGGAATCGCGCGGCCGGTAGGAGCTCGAGCCAGGCAGCGCCGGGCGGATCCGCGGCGGCCCGAAATCGGAAATCAGATCGTCGCCGAAGCGAAAGGTCGCGCCGGCGCCCGCATAGGTGGAGACGTTCCCGATACTGCCGGCGAGGTGCGGGATGACGTCCCAGCCCAGCGTGTCGGGCGGTTGCTCGTCCAAGAATCGCCATTTGCGCTCCCAGGCGAGAGCCACGCCGGGCTCATTCTTGAGCTGGTGGCTCCAGCCGTAGGCCTTCTTTGCGCCGATCAGCCGGTGGTAGTTATTCTGGATCGGCTTGCCGAGTGCTGCCGGGCCGACGACACCGATGTCGAGTTCGAGAGTATCGAGACGCGTTTCCGTCTCAGATTGCAGCGCCAGTCCGACATAGAGAAACGCGGCATAAGGCCGGTCGTCAGCCACCCGCTCGCGCGTTGCCTTGTCCTGCGGCGTGTAGAGATTGTGGCCGATCGCCCAGCCGATCCGCCGCCGGGCTTCCGGGTTGAGGAAGGGGAGGGCATCACCGAGCTGCTTGCCCCATTCCGGGACCTCATCATCCGCTGACAGCCAGGCCAGCCGTACTCCGTTGGTGTAGTGACGGTCGGAGTTCTCGATGGCGTAGAGGTCGTTCTCGTTGATGAAGGTGTAGACACCCCGCCGGTCGGGCACGCCCCGGGGAACCGCGGGATTCTGTGCGAGCGTGGGCCCTGGCCGGATCGTGCCGTCGTCAGCAAGCGGGCTGCCGCCGCCTGCCAGCAACAAAACCATCGCCAACACGCTATGAAACGTCTTTAATCGCCCGCACATGAATTGATCGGCATTCTACTGACGCCCTTGCCGGCAGCGTCAAGCGTCTAGGGCACGAATAGGGCGAAAATATGGATGTGAGTGTGCCGGCCGCAGGAACGCTCCGGCGCGACGCGCGGGTCATTGGCCTGATCAGCGGCGCGCATTTCTTCAGCCATTTCTATCAGCTCGTCCTGCCGCCGCTGTTCCCGCTGCTACGCACCGAGTTCGACGTCAGCTATTCGGCGCTGGGCCTGTTGACAGCGCTTTTCTTCATCACCGGTGCGATCGCGCAGCCAGCTGTGGGGTTTGTCGTCGACCGCTACGGCGCTCGTTCGATCTTGCTCGCCGGGCTGGCACTGATGGCGGCTTCCGTCGCGGCCATGGGGTTGGCGCCGGGCTATTGGACGATGGTTCCGCTTGTCGTCGCTGCCGGCCTGGGCAATGCCGTGTTCCATCCGGCGGATTTCGCGATCCTGAACGCCTCCGTGCACTCCAGCCGGCTTGGTCGCGCCTATGGGTCGCACGGCATCTGTGGCAATCTCGGCTGGGCGGCGGCTCCGGTGTCCGTCCTCTCGCTCACGGCGCTCTTCGACTGGCGCACAGCGCTTGTTGTGCTCGGCTGTCTTGGGCTGGCTGGCGCCGCCTATCTGGCAAGCCAGGGTGAC
>VGEI01000149.1 GCA_016869415.1 Alphaproteobacteria bacterium | reverse complement strand
CTACGGATTCCGGACTGTAGTGGTATACTGCCCTAAGCCGTCAACCCTAAGTTATTGATTTGATTACTATATTACCGCAGCGCAGTGCGTCGGCTCAGCAACCATCCGGCTATAGCGATCACTGCGAGCGCTAGTCCTAGCAACGTAAGGTCACCGAGTCGGGCATACAGGGTGGGCTGCAGCGGCAAGGGCAAGTTTGCATCCACAACGCCCGTATCGCCAAGCTCAAGCTGCACCCTTATTCGGCCGTAGGGGTCGACTACGGCCGAGATACCGTTGTTGGCGGCACGGACCAGCGGCAGGCCTTCCTCAACCGCACGAAAGCGTGCCGCAGCGAAGTGCTGGTAGGGTCCGGAGGACAGGCCGAACCAGGCATCGTTGGTGATATTAAGCAGCCAGGCCGGGCGCGGCTCCGGCACCACCACGCGCCCAGGAAAGATTGCCTCGTAGCAGATTAGCGGGCTGGCGGGCGGCAGGCCCGGTAGCGCCAGCGTTTCCAGCCCGCGGCCCGGCGAGAAATCCACCGTGCCCACGGTTACCTTGGCGAAGCGCAGGATCGCACGCAGCGGCACGTACTCGCCGAACGGCACGAGGTGGAACTTGTCATAGGTCGCGACAATGGATCCCGCCGCGTCGAGCGCGTGCAGGCTGTTCCATAGAAGCAGCCGCCCCTCGGCGCCGCGCTCGGCGCGCGGAGCTCCAGTCAGCAGCAAGCCGCCCGGAGGCACCGAGGTAGCCAGGCTGCGGCGCAATGCCGGGCCGGATTCGTTGAAATCGGTGGCGACGAACGGCACCGCCGTCTCGGGCCAGATGACATGCGTGCGGCTCTCGAAACCGGGGCTGCGGCTGAGGGACAGGGTCTTGGCCAAGTTGGCCTCGCGTTGCGCCGGGTCCCATTTGAGGCTTTGCGGCACGTTGGGCTGTACCAGGCGCAGTCGATAGGCGGTGTCGGCTGTGTCGGCGTCTGATATCCGCAACGCACCGAACCCCCAGCCGGCCGCAAGCAGCGCCACGGCAAGGGCGGAACCGAACCAGCGCCGCTGTGCCACGGAGGCCAAGGTGGCCGGCAGGGAAGCGACCAGCACCGTCAGCAGACCGAGACCGTAGAGACCGACCAGCGAAGCCACCTGCATGAGCGGTAGCGTGCCGGCCCACACCGTGCCGATGAGATTCCAGGGAAAGCCCGTGAGGATGTGGCCGCGCAGCCATTCGCCAGCCGTCCAGGCGACAGCCAGCGTCAGGATCCGCGCCAGCCCGCGTGCCCGCGTGGCCGCCGTTGCCGCGGTCGCGGCACCGGTGAACAGCGCCAGCACACCCGACAGGCCGAAGACCGCGAAGGGCACCATCCAGCCGAATTGCGCCGCGTCGATAAGCAGCGCGAAGGCCAGCCAATAGAGATTGGTGACGAAGTGGCCGAAGCCGAACCACCAGCCGAGAAGAAAGGCGTGGCGCAGAGGCCGTTCCGCCTCATCGGCGGTCTCGAGTAGCCAGACCAGCCCGGTGAAGGCGAGGAAAACCGACGGGACAACGTGCAGCGGAGGCAAAGCGGCGGTCGCGGCCACGCCCAGAACGGCGGCGGCGGCGGCCTGGCGCCAGCCGGTGAGACCGCGCAGCCGGGCCGCCAGTGCTGCCATGCCGCCGGCAGCGCCAAGAGCCGGCAGGGTCATGCCGTGGCGGGAGGCGGCGGAGCCGCGAGCCGGCGCACCCGCAGACGCTTGACCCGCCGCGGATCGGCGTCGAGCACCTCGAATTCGAAGCCCGCCGGATGCGCGACGATCTCGCCCCGCCCCGGCACCCGTCCGGCCAGCGAGACGGCCAAGCCGCCGACGGTGTCGAGATCGGCCTCGCGTTCCTCGCTGGTCAGGACCGGACCAGCGGCTTCCTCGAACTCGCCCAGCGGCAGGCGTGCGTCGACGACGAACGAGCCGCTGGCCTCGACCACCAGCCGCGGCCCCTCGTCGACATCGTGCTCGTCCTCGATCTCGCCGACGATCTCCTCGACCAAATCCTCGATGCTGACCAGCCCGTCGATGCCGCCATACTCGTCGACCACCAGGGCGAGGTGGATGCGGGTCTTTCGCATCTCCAGCAAGAGATCGAGCACGCGCATCGACGGCGCGACAAAAAGCACGCGCCGTATGATGTCGTCGAGGCGGAACTCCTTGATGCCGCCCCAGAACGGAATGACGTCCTTGATGTGCACGAAGCCGATGACATCGTCGAGCGTGTCGCGATAGACGGGCATGCGCGAATGCCACTCGCGTGCCAGCTTCTGAACGAGGTCGGCCAGGGTGACGTCGTGCGGTACAGCGACGATGTCCGCACGCGGGATCATCACGTCGTAGGCGGTGATTTCCCGCAGCTTCAGGATGTTGCGCAGCAGCTCGCGCTCGCGCGCATCGAATTCCGCCGGTGTCGCCGGCGAATCCTCGATCAGTTCCTCGATCGCCTCGCGCAAATCGGCCTCGGCCGCCCGCGGCCGGATCAAGGAGCGCAGACGGTCGACGAGGCGGCGGCGTGACGGCCGCTCGTCGCCCGCTGGCGGGCCGGAAGCGGCTTCGCTCATGGCGCCGCCTCGTAGGGGTTGGCTATCCCAAGGCGGCGCAGGATGCGAATCTCGATGGCCTCCATGCGCTGCGCGTCACGGCCGCGCTCGTGGTCGTGCCCGAGCAGATGCAGTACTCCATGCACCACAAGATGTGTCAGGTGCGCCGAAAGGCGCTTGCCCTGGGCCGCGGCCTCGGCAGCCACCACGCCGCCCGCCAGCACGACATCGCCAAGCAGGCGCGGCGCGGCCATTGGCCCGCTGCCGGCGGCGGAGAACGAAAGAACGTTCGTCGGCTGGTCCTTGCCGCGCCAGGTCCGGTTGAGTCGGCGCGACAGCCGGTTGTCGGCCAGCACGACCGCGACTTCGCCGGAATGGCGCGCGCCGGCCGTTCCCAGTGCCGCGCGTGCAGCCCGGCGGGCGATTGTCGACGCGCTGCGCAGACGGCGATGCCATTCCGGCGCCGCGACCACCACGGCTACCGTGCCCGCACGGGACGCTCGTCGACCCGACCGCCTGCGTCCCGGCCGCTTCGTCATCGCGGCCTCGGCGGTTTGCTGTCGCCGCGGCGCCGGGCTTCGTGCGCGTCATAGGCGGTGACGATCTTGGCAACCAGGGGGTGGCGCACAACGTCCTCGGCACCGAAATGCACCAAGCAGATGCCGTCGACCCGGCCGAGCGCGTCGAGTGCGTCGTGCAAGCCCGAGCGCGCACCCGACGGCAGGTCGATCTGTGACAGATCGCCGGTAACCACCATGCGGCTGTTCTCGCCCAGGCGGGTGAGAAACATTTTCATCTGCACCGGCGTGGTGTTCTGGCCTTCATCGAGGATGACGAAGGCGTTGGCCAGCGTGCGACCGCGCATGAAGGCCAGCGGGGCGATCTCGATCTCCCCCGACGCGAGGCGCTTCATCACCTGCTCGCCGGGCAGCATGTCGTGCAGGGCGTCGTAGAGCGGGCGCAGATAGGGATCGACCTTCTCGCGCAGATCGCCCGGCAGGAAACCCAACCTCTCGCCCGCCTCGACCGCCGGGCGGGACAGGATGATGCGGTCGACGCGGCCGGCGCTCAGCATCTGCACCGCTGCCGCTACCGCCAGATAGGTCTTACCGGTGCCGGCCGGCCCGAGCCCGAAAACCAGCTCGTGGTCCCGCAACGCCTTCATGTAAGCCATCTGGTTGGGCGTACGGGGCACGATATGCCGCTTGCGGGTGCGGATGGCGAGTGCTTCGGCGCCGAACAGATCGCTGGCGCCGGTGCCGTCGTCTCCCGACAGGCGCACGGCGGCGTCAACCTCGCCCATGTCGACGCTCAGCCCGCGCCGCAGCCGGTCGTAGAGAAACACCAGCGCGTCGCGTGCACGTTCCGCTGCGGAGTGCGGGCCCGAAATGGCCAGCCGGTTACCGCGCGAGACCAGCGACACGCCGAGCTTCTGCTCGAGGCGAACGAGGTGGCGGTCATGCTCGCCGAACAGCATGGGCAGCAGGGTGTTGTCGTCGAACTCGAGGTGCAGGGGGGCGTCCACTTGGGTCGTCGCGGAGGGTCTCAAGCCGAAATCCTTTCTGGATCAGTGATCGGTTCCCCGGCCAGGCTATTGCCGCCCAGCGCCACAAGACGGATATCGCGAACCGTGCCGATCCACGATTCCGGCGCCTCGGCGTGCACGGCATGGAGGTAGGGCGTGCGTCCGACGATCTGGCCGGGATGGCGGCCGGGCTTCTCGAACAGCACCGGCAGAACACGGCCAAGGCTCTGGCGGTTGAAGGCGTCCTGTTGTTCGCGCAACAGAGCCTGAAGAACCTGCAGGCGCTCGTCCTTGACCGGTTCCGGCACCTGGTGGTCGAGCGATGCGGCCGGCGTGCCGGGCCGTGGGCTGTACTTGAAGGAAAACGCCGAAGCGAAATGCAGGTCGCGGATCAGTTCCAGCGTAGCGGCGAAATCCGCCTCGCTCTCGCCGGGGAATCCCACGATGAAGTCCGAGGACAGCGCCAGGTCGGCGCGTGCGCGCCGCAACCTGCCAACCAGCTGGCGATAGTCCTTCGCCGTGTGGTCGCGATTCATCGCGGCCAGGATCCTGTCGGATCCCGACTGGACCGGCAGATGAAGGAACGGCATCACCTTGGGCTCGTCCGCATGAACGGCGATCAGCGCCTCGTCGGCGTCGCGCGGATGGGACGTGGTGTAGCGCAGCCGGGCGAGGCCCTCGATGCGCGCCAGCCGCCGCAGAAGCTCGCCCAACCCGATCACCGCCCCGCCGTCGTCACGGCCGTGATAGGCGTTGACGTTCTGTCCGAGCAGCGTCAGTTCGACGGCACCGCGTGCCACCAGCGAACGCGCCTCGGCTTCGACCGCCGCCACGTCGCGCGAATACTCGGCGCCGCGGGTGTAGGGAACGACGCAGAAAGTGCAGAACTTGTCGCAGCCTTCCTGGATGGTGAGGAAGGCAGAGACCGGACTCATCCCCTCGGCCGCCGGCAAGTGGTCGAATTTCGGCTCCGGCGGGAACTCGGTATCGAGCACCGCGCCCGCGCCGCGCTCGACGCGCGCCACCATCTCCGGCAGGCGATGATATGTCTGCGGCCCGAACACCATGTCGACATAGGGCGCGCGGCGCAGAACCTCCTCCCCCTCAGCCTGGGCGACGCAGCCGGCAACCGCGATGCGGGCGCCGCGCTCGCTCTTTATCGGCTTTAAGCGGCCAAGATCGGAATAGACCTTCTCCGCCGCCTTCTCGCGGATGTGACAGGTGTTGAGGATGATCAGGTCAGCCGAGTCGGGCGCGTCGACGGGCCGGTAGCCGAGCGGCGCCAGGATCTCCGCCATACGTGCGGAGTCATAGACATTCATCTGGCAACCGTATGATTTAACGAAGACTTTCTTGCTCAACGTCACCTAGCCATAAGTCCGCGGATTGAGCCGAATGTTATCACCGGGCCCAAGTGGCATTCAAGGCGAGGGGGGCCGGGCTCGGCGACCATGGCGCGTCTTGATGACCGCCTGGTTACGTCGGAGCCCGCACATGCCGGCCGAGATTGGCGGCCTCCAGCGCCGCGCCGATGATCTGCTGGCAGTGACCCGCCAACGCCTTGCGCGAACTGAATTCTGCCAGCGTCACAGGCGGATGGAAGCGCACAACGGCTGTGATCCGTCCAAGGCCCAGGGCAAACCAAAGATGCGGTGCGAGATCCATGTCGCCATACCAGGCGATGAAAGGGCGGAGAGGGCGCCCGAGCGGCATCCCGTCGAGCCGCGTGTAGGCAATGGTCACCGGCTGCACCACCAGCGGCGCGTCGCCGACTTTCCGCTCAGCCACGCTGAACAGCGCGCTCTTGAAGGGTAGCAGCCGGTTGCCGTCGCCGCTCGTTCCCTCGGCGAAGAGGACGATATTGCCCCGCTCCTCGAGATGACGCGCCAGCTCATCGCGTTCACCTTCCACCCCATGCCGTCGGCGTTCGACGAAAACGGTGCGCTGCAAGCGCGCCAGCCAGCCAAAGAACGGCCAGCTGGCAATCTCGCGTTTGGCCACAAACGAGGTTTCGACGACTGCGGACAAGACTTCGATGTCGAGATAGGAGATGTGATTGGCGACAAACAGCGTCGGCCGGGTCGCGACCGCCTCACCCTCTACGATGAGCTCGATCCCGAAAATCCAACAGCACAGCCGATGATAGAGAAGCGGCAGACGGCCTGCCCAGGGAGAGCGCAAGACCATCAGCAGCGCCTGTACCGGCATCAGCGGCACAGTCAGCAGCAGATAGATGACGAGGCGCGTCGCAGCGCGCGTGCGCGAGCTCACCATGGCCGGGGCTCGGCGCCGATCAGGTGGAAGAGCCCGCGTGGCCGCTGACCGCCGCGCGGCGAAAATGATTGAAGTACTTGTCGGTGACGCGATCGGTCACGACGATGATGCAGACATCGGTGGTGTTGAAGTCCTTGTCGATCACGGCACCTTCGCCGACCAGACCGCCCAGCCGCAGATAACCCTTGATCAGTGGCGGCAATGCAGCAAGCGCCGCCCGCGTGTCGATCTGCGCCACGGCCGTTGCCGTGTCGATGTCCTGTGGGGCCAGCCGGTTCATCTCGACATAGCGGTCCGGCAGGGCACGAGCCCTGAGATTGGGCGGCGCCAGGTGATAGTGGTACAGATAGGAGAGCGAGGGCGCGAGCGTGGCGGGATCCGTGCCGGGCAGGCTGGCACAGCCGAACATCACCCGGATGTCGTGCCTGATGACGTAAAGGGCGATCCCCTGCCAGAGAAGCTGCATGGTCGGCCGGGTGCGGTAAGCAATGTCGACACAGGAACGGCCGAGCTCCAGGACCGGCCCCGGCACGGCCAGGAGCGGCGCGATGTCGAACTCCGTCTCGGTGTAGAATCCCCCGGCGCGCACGGCGGCTTCGCGCCGCATCAGCCGGTAAGTGCCCACCACGCCAGCCGCCCCTTCGCCACGCCGGCGATCGACGACCAGAAGATGGTCGCAGCACTCGTCGAAGCGGTCGCGGTCGCGGCGCGTGGCGGCCGCCTCGACCGAGGCGCGGGCTGACATCTCCTCGTAGAATATGCGGTAGCGCAGCGCCTGGGCCGCGTCGATCTCCTCGGGAGTCGCCGCCAGCCGAACCTCGAGAGTGCCGGAGGTGACGACCGTCCCGGGACCCGCCAGTCCCGGGAGCCAGTCGGCATGGCGGGCGATCACGGCTTCTTTGCCGAGCCGCGCCGCGGGGTCGCCGCCTCGTTGAGGGGCGTGCCGAAGAGCTCCAGCCGATGACCGACAAGCCGGTAGCCGAGCTCGCGCGCGATCTCGTCCTGCAAGGCTTCGATACGGGGATTCTGAAATTCGATGACCCGACCGGTCTTGATGTCGATCAGATGGTCATGATGCTGCTCGTCCGCCTCTTCGTAGCGTGCACGGCCATCGCCGAAATCGTGGCGGGTCAAGATGCTCGCCTCCTCGAGCAGCCGCACGGTCCGGTAGACCGTGGCAATGCTGATCTTTGAGTCGATCTCGGCAGCGCGGCGGTAGACTTGCTCGACGTCCGGGTGGTCGTTGGACTCGGACAGGACGCGGGCGATGGTCCGGCGCTGACCGGTCATCTTCAGGCCCTTTTCGACGCAGAGCTGCTCCAGTCGAGATGCCGCCGCCGGAGAGGGTTTCAGGGAGGAATGCACGGCGGAAACTATAGACCAAACCGGGGACCAAGCCTACCGCAAGCGGCAGGCGGACCCGCCCTCGATCGGCTTAGCCGCGGCGGCGCTTGCCCTTCGTTCCCAAACCAAGGTCGCGCGCCAGCTGGCTGCGCTGCTTGGCGTAGTTCGGCGCCACCATCGGGTAGTCCGGCGGCAGACCCCAACGGTCGCGATACTGGTCGGGACTCAAGTTGTAAGCGGACTTGAGATGCCGTTTGAGCATCTTGAGCTTCTTGCCGTCCTCAAGGCAGACGATGTAGTCGGGCATCACCGATTTTTTCACCGGCACGGCCGGCGCCGAACGCGGTGCCGCGGCGGACGGCGCCTCGATGCCGCGCAAGGCCTGATGAACCTGGTGAATAAGCCCCGCCAAGTCACCCAGGGCCACCGAATTGTTCGAGACGTGCGCAGCGACGATCTTCGCGGTCAGTGTCAGCAGATCTTCGTTTTTCATGCTTTCGGTCATC
>VGEI01000148.1 GCA_016869415.1 Alphaproteobacteria bacterium | reverse complement strand
GTGCAGGGTCTTCGGATCCTACGTCTCCCAGACGTGAAGCCTCCCTGTTCAACTCGCCCGGCCTAAACAGCCGGGCGTTCTTTTTTCAGACACTTAGCAGCCCCGGCCGGATCGCGCCTAAGACCGCGAGCGCGCCGTCGACCTCGATACCGGGGACTCTGCCGGCGCCTTCTTTGCCAAGACACGCCCGACAACCCGCAGCAGATCCTTCCTGACACCCTCGACGTGGTCGAAAAGGAAGCGGCAGGCCTTTTCCGTCTTTCTCGCCTGACAAAGCTCAATGAGCTCCGCGTGTTGCCGGCGAGCCGCGTCCATGGCTGCACTGCTCGACAGCTGGACACGGGTGTAGCGGTCGCTGGTATGCAGGAGGCTGGCGACGATCGCCTGCGAACGCGGCTGTGGAGCGCGCGAATAGAGCGCCAGATGAAACTCGGCGTTGATCGTCCCCCACTCGCGAACATTGCGCGCCGCGATGGAGCCGGAAAACCGCGCCTGAATCTGCTCCAGCCGTTCGAAGTCGGCGGCATCGAGCAGCGGCGCAGAATGAGCCAGCAGACGCGGCTCCAGAATGCCTCGCAGATCGAAGACATCGTTGATCTCTGCCAACGACAGCTCGGATACGACCGCCCCTTTGTGCGGAACGATGCGGACCAGGCCCTCCGCCTCCAGCTGGAACAACGCCTCTCGCACCGGAATGCGGCTCACGCCATAGGCTTCCGCCAGCGCGTCCTGACGAAGCTGCGCGCCCGCAGGGTGTTCGCCCGTGAGGATCGACTGGCGCAGCTCATCGACAATCAGTGCCGACAAAGTCCTGTGCTTGAGGCGAGGATTCATCCCGAGACCTACTCCCGAGCGGCAGCCGGATCGAACTGGGCCGCAGTCATCGCCGCATCATCGGCACCGTCGGCCCAAAAATCGATTGACTCAAGATTTTATACAATATACGACCCTTGGCAAAGAAGCGGGAGAGAGGTCCGATGACCGGGCAGGCAATCGCGGCAGATCGCCCCCCCGCCATCTTCCGAAGCATCGTCTGGCTCTCGGCCAAGCTCCTGGCCGTGGAACGGTTAGCCGTCTGCGGCTTCATGTTCCTGCTGGCCGGTCTGATCTTGCTCAACGTGGTCACGCGCTACACCGGCATGCCGCTCTACTGGGTCGACGAGTCGGCGATCTATTCGGTTGTATTTCTGACTTTCATCGGTGCCTCGGCCATGACGCGCCTGCGGCTCGATTTCGCCGTCACCATGCTGACCGAGCGCCTTCCGGAGCGCGGCGTGAAGGCCGCCAAAGCGGTCTCTACCGCAACGGTCCTGTCGTTTGCCCTGGCGCTGCTGTGGATGTGCACTCTGTGGCTGGATCCTGTCGGCATCGCTCAAGCCGGCTTCAACGCCAAAGACTTCGCCGGCACGTCCTTCAACTTCGTCTACACGGAGCGGACGCAGACGTTGAACTGGCCGTTCTGGGCGCTCTACCTGATCATGCCGGTATTTGCCGTGTGCATGACCGCACATAGCGCGGCGAACCTGTTGGAAGATCTCGGCCTGGTCAGCCGCGCAGAGCGTTTCGACTTCCTGAAGTCCGGCGTCAACGGCGTGAACTGAATGCTGACGAGCGCCGCATTCCTCATCTTGATGTTCGTCGGCGTGCCGATCGGCCTTTGCCTGTGCATCGGCGCGATCGCCTACATTCTCATCTCGGGCAACCCGATCCTGTTTCAGTCGTTTCCATTGCAGATGTTCGGCGGGGTCGACAGCTACGGGCTGATTGCCATTCCGCTTTTCATTCTGATCGGAGAGATCATGAATGGCGGCGGGATCACGCGGCGGATCGTCGATCTCGCGATGGCATTCGTCGGTTCGCTGCGGGCCGGCCTTGCCTACGTGAACATCCTCGCCAACATGTTCGTGGCGTCGATTCTCGGCTCCGCCACGGCCCAGGTCGCGATCATGTCGCAGATCATGGTGCCGGAGATGGAGAAGCAGGGCTACGACAAGGATTTCGCGGCCGGACTGACCGCTTACGGCGGCATGCTGGGACCCATCATCCCGCCATCGGTCATGTTCGTGGTCTACAGCGTGATGGCGCAGGTTTCCGTCAGCGACATGCTGATTGCCGGCATCCTGCCCGGCCTCATCCTCACGGCTCTTTTCTTCGTCGTGATCGCCCTGCTGGGCTCTGTCTACAATTTTCCACGAGGTGAGAAGCAGACGCCGCGACAGCGGCTTGCCGTCATCCTCAAGGCTGCACCGACGATGCTTATCCCGATCGTCATCGTCGGGTCGATCCTCACCGGCCTTGCCAACGCCACGGAATCTGCCGCGGTCGGCGCCGTCGCGGCAGCCCTTGTTGGCAGGTTCTGGACGAAGGAATTCGAGCTCTCCCGGTTGCCGGAGATGATGCTCAGAGCTGGGATCTATTCGGCGATCGTGCTGTTCCTGGTCGCTGCGGCTTCCGTATTCTCGTGGGTGCTGATCTACGGCAAGGTCCCGCAGGCGGCGGCCGCGTGGGTGCAGACGGTAGCCAACGATCCGGTCAGCTTCATGCTGCTGACAAACGTGATCCTGCTTGTCATCGGCACGGTGATCGACGGCATACCGGGCCTCATCATGACGGTCCCGATCCTGTTGCCGATAGCCACGGAGGTCTACGGGATCGATCCCCGCCACTTCGGCGTGGCCGTCGTCATCAATCTCGTACTGGGTCTGCTCTCGCCTCCGGTCGGTCTTTGCTTCTTCGTTGCGGCAGCCGTCACCGGCGCCAAACCCGGCAAGATGTTCATGGTCACCCTGCCGTTCTTCGGCATGGCCTGCATCTTGCTGGTCCTGCTGTCGATCTACCCCCGGCTGTCACTTGCGCTCTTGAAATGAATCAGCATCCCGAGAAAAGGAGAAATGCCATGTCTTTGTCCCGCCGTCAGGTTCTCGCGATCGGAGCCTCGCTCCCCTTAGCCGCTCCCTCCCTGGCGCTTGCCCAGGCTAAAGAGCTGCGCCTCGGGCTGATTACGCCCGTCGGCCATTCCTGGAACAAGGCCGCGCTCGCTCTCGGCGAAAGGCTCAAGGCCGTAACCAACGGGCGCCTGACAATGAGCGTGTTTCACTCAGGCCAGCTCGGCAACGAATCTGCCATGATGCAGCAGCTTCAGTCCGGAGCTTTGGACATGGGCTTCATCCAGGCGGCGGAGCTCGGTTCGCGGGTGCCGCACCTGGCCGCGATAAACGCGCCCTATCTGGTGCGTTCGACGCCGGCTGTCGCCAAATTCGTCCGCCATCCCGAGGTGGTCAAACTGTTCGATGTGCTGCCGCGCGAGACCGGCACCATCGGCCTCGGTTGGGGCATCACGGGCATGCGCGCGATCTTCTCCTCCCGGGATCTCCGCTCGCTCGCGGACATCAAGGGCATGAAGCTGCGCATCAACCCGACGCCGGTCTACCGCGACTTCTATCAGTTGCTTGGAGCGGCGCCGACGCCGATCCCGACGCCGCAGGTGTTCGACGCCATGGCCAATGGGCAGGTTGACGGCTTGGAGGCCGACCTGGAGTTCTCCTGGAACCAGCGCTTCGACAAAGTCTCCAAGGTGATCCTGCAGATGAATGCGGTCTTTATGCCGTTTGCCGCAGTCGTCTCGGGCCGCGTCTGGCAGGCTTTGCCGGCAGCCGACAGGGAGATCATCACCAAGTCGGTGAAGGAGACCCTCGACAGCCAGATCGACGAACTGGCCGGCAACGAGCCCAACCTGATCGAGAATTTCAAGAAGGGCCCCGTGCCGATCCGGCAGGTGGCCGTCGCGGACACGGAGGCTGTCATCGCCGAATTCGACAAGATCTGGATGCCTCAGGCGCCGGTCATCGCCAACCTGCGCAAAGTCGGGGCGTCCATCTAACGTGGAGTTTCAGGGGCCACCGCCGTTCGCCGCGGCGGCGGCCTTTGACAAAGTGTGAAGCCAATGAGCAAGAACGTATTCGCAGGCGTCATGCCGGCCCTTATGACGCCGTGCCGGCCCGATCGCACGCCTGATTTCGATGCCCTGGTCCGCAAAGGCAAGGAGCTGGTGGCGGCGGGAATGTCCGGCGTCATCTACTGCGGCTCGATGGGCGACTGGCCCTTGTTAACCGACGAGCAGCGCATGCTCGGCACCGAACGCCTCGTCAAGGCCGGCCTTCGCGTCGTGGTCGGCACGGGCGCGCAAAATCCGATGCGTGCGGCGGCATTCGCAGCGCATGCCAAATCGATTGGTGCCGCCGGCCTCATGGTGATCCCGCGAGTTCTCTCCCGCGGGTCTTCCGTCGAAGCTCAGCACGCCCATTTTGCCGGGATTCTCGAAGCGGCGGTCGACCTGCCCTCGGTTATCTACAACAGCCCGTACTATGGCTTCGAGACCAAGGCCGATCTCTTCCTGTCCTTGCACAAAGCCTATCCGCATCTCGTCGGATTCAAGGAATTCGGCAGCGCCAAGGCGATGAGCTACGCGGCGGAGCACATCACCGGCCGCTCTGCGGCCCTGTGCTTGATGGTCGGCGTCGATACCGAAGTGTTCCACGGCTATGTGAACTGCGGGGCGACGGGCGCCATCACCGGCATCGGCAACGTGCTGCCGAGGGAAGTCCTGCATCTCGTCGCGCTTTGCGAAGCGGCCGCCAAAGGCGATCCGGTGGCGCGTCGTCACGCGCTTGAATTGGAGGCGGCGCTCAAGGTTCTCTCCACCTTCGATGAGGGCGTAGACCTCGTCCTCTTCTACAAGTACCTGATGCTGCTAGAAGGCAATCGCGAGTACGAGCTGCATTTCAATCCGTCGGATGCGCTCTCCGAGAGCCAGAAGACCTTCGCAAGAAACCAGCTCGAGCTATTCAAGCGCTGGTACGCATCCTGGTCGAAGGCAATAGGGTCAGGACGTTCCTGAGCGGAATCCATGACGAAGATAACCGGCATCAAGGTTTGGCAGGTCGACCTGCCGTTGCGCGAAGGCCGCTATAGCTGGTCGAACGGCAACTTCGTCGAGGTCTTCGATTCCACGATCGTCGCCGTTGAGACCGATGCCGGCATCACCGGATATGCGGAGTGTTGCCCGTTAGGTTCCGTTTACCTTCCGGCATATGCGCTTGGCGTTCGCTCGGGCCTCGCCGAGCTGGGTCCCAAGATGATCGGTCTCGACCCGACCGATCTCGGCACAGTCAACCGGCAGATGGACGCGGTGCTGCGGGGACACCCGTACGTCAAGGCACCGATCGATATCGCCTGTTGGGACATTCTCGGCAAGACAACGGGAATGCCGGTCTACAAGCTGCTCGGCGGCGCCGCGCAGGAGAAAGTCGCTCTTTACCGGGCCATCTCGCAGGAGTCGCCGGAAGCGATGGCGGCAAAGATCGCAGGCTACAAGAAGGAGGGCTACGGAAAATTCCAGCTCAAGGTCGGCGCCGGCGCCGATGCGGACGTCGCCCGTATTCATCGGACCCGTGCCATGCTCGACCCCGGCGACGTCCTTGTGGCCGACGCCAATACCGGCTGGACCCGCGCAGAGGCGGCGCGCGTCGTCTCGGCGGTCGACGATGTCGACGTCTATATCGAGCAACCCTGCCTGACCTACGAGGAATGCCTGTCGGTCCGCCGGCGGACCGTCCGCCCCTTCGTTCTGGACGAGGTGATCGGCGACACCGGCACCTTGATGAAGGCTATAGAAGACGATGCGATGGACATCATCAATCTCAAGATCAGCAAGGTCGGCGGCCTGACCAAGGCGCGGCTGTTGCGCGATATATGCGTTGCCTCCGGTACGCCGATGACGATCGAAGACACCTGGGGCGGCGATATCGTCACGGCGGCGATTGCCCATTTGGCGCAGTCGACGCCGGAGGAATTCTGTTTTTCGGCGACGGACTTCAACAGCTACGTGACGGTGGACATTGCAGCCGGTGCGCCGCGGCGCGTCGGTGGCTTCATGACCGCGCCGGACAGGCCCGGCCTCGGTATCGTTCCGCATCTGGAAGCGCTCGGAGAGCCGGTCGCGGTCATCGGTTAGGAGCGGCGCGGTGATCGGCGAGCCTGCCACGGTCATGAGCGTTGCGGAGGCGGAGGACTTCGCCCTCCGGATTCTGAGGGGCAACGGACTCGCCGATCGTCAGGCAGAGCCGATCGCACGAGCGATAGCGCTCGCCGAGGCCGCCGAGTGCCCGTCCCACGGTCTTTACAGATTGATCGGCTATGTCGGCAGTATCCGCAGTGGGCGCGTCAATGCGGCTGCTCAGCCTCGCCTCTGCCGCGTTGCCGGCAGTTTCCTACGCGTCGACGGAGATAGCGGCTTTGCCCCCGCGGCCCACGCAACGGGCGCTTCGGCGTTGATCGAGGCCGCCAGAAGCAACGGCATTGCCGCTCTGGCGCTGACGAACTGCCATCATTTCTCAGCCCTCTGGCACGATCTCGATCCGATCGTCGAAGCGGGACTTGCGTGCTGGGCGTTCACGGTCGGGCAATGCATTGTCGTCCCCCACGGCGGTACTCGCCGGCTGATGGGCACGAACCCGATCGCTTTCGGCTGGCCGCGTAGCGGAGAAAAGCCGTTCGTCTTCGATTTCGCGACCAGTGCAGCCGCACGCGGACAAGTAGAGCTTATGGGCCGGGCCGGCAAGGCGCTGCCCGAAGGATGGGCCATCGATGCCTCGGGTAGGCCGACGCCGGACCCGGCGGAGGCGCTGGCGGGCGCCCTTCTTCCATTCGGGGGTTACAAGGGCTCGGCGTTGTCGATGATGGTCGAATTGCTCGCCGGACCTCTGATCGGCGAACCCACCAGCCGGGAGGCCGCCGCACTCGACAATGGCGACGGCGGCCCACCGCCTGGCGGAGAATTGCTGATTGCCGTCGACCCGGCGATTTTCAACTTCGGCCTGGCCGACGATTGGCAACAGCGCGCCAAGGCCTTCTTCGCGGAGGCTCGGAAACAGCCTGGCGTTCGGCTGCCGTCCGATCGGCGTTATGCCGCTATCCAGCGCAGCGAACGACACGGTATCAGCGTCCCCAGTGCGTTGCTGGAGGAGCTGAAGAAGCTATCGCCTGTCGTTGGAACGGCCTGAAGCCCCAGGCAACGGCAAGGCCCATTTCAGCGCTCGCCGCCGCGGCTAGCTGAACCCCACCTCCGCGGGCTTCAGTTCGCCGTTACATCCACAGCCGTTCGCCCTTCTGCTCCAGGCCGGTGTAAAGCTGGGCGACGAAATCGCCGTAGCCATTGTAGAGCTGGGTCGGTACGCGCTTGCCGCCCGTGCCGATGAGCTCTTCGCTCGCCTGGCTCCAGCGCGGATGCGAGACTTTCGGATTGACGTTGGCCCAGAACCCGTACTCCGAGCCCTGCGCCACTTCCCAGAAGCTGCGCGGGCGCTCGTCGGTGAAGGTGAAGCGCACGATCGACTTCACGCACTTGAAGCCGTACTTCCACGGCGTCACCAGGCGCAAGGGGGCACCCATCTGCTTGGGCAGCGGCTTGCCATAGACACCGGTGGCGAGCAGCGTCATCTCGTTCGCCGCCTCCTCGACCGTCAGCCCCTCGATATAGGGCCAGGGATAGAACGAGGCCTTCATGCCACTGGCGATATCCGGGCGGTTGAAGGTCTCCATGCGCACGTACTTGGCCGACGACTTAGGATTGGCAATCTCGACCAGCGCCTTCATCGGGAAGCCGGTCCAAGGCACGGCCATCGACCAGGCCTCGACGCAGCGATGGCGGTAGAGCCGTTCCTCGAGCTGAACCTTCTTGAGGAGGTCGTCGATGTCGAGGACCATCTCCTTGTCCACGAGGCCGTCTATCTTCACCTGCCACGGGCGGATCGGCAGCTTTTGCGCCGCCTGCCAGATGTTCTTCGACGTGCCGAACTCGTAGAAATTGTTGTAGGTGGTCGCCGTCTTCTCCTCGGTAAGCTCGCGGTCAAGGCGGTAGCGCATGCTGCGCGGCGCGGGATAAAACCCGGCAGAGGGATCGGCCTGCGCCACCTGTGTTGCCGCCGTGGCGCCCGCCCCGTCACCGCCGCTGAAGGCCAAGTAGGCGCCGCCGCCGATTGCGGTCGCGCCGCCCACGCTGGCAGTGAGGAAACGCCGGCGGTTGCGGAACACCGCTTCGGGTGTCGCCTGGGATTCCGGAATCTCCCAGCCCTTCTTACGCTTGATGAACATCTCTCGGCATCCTCCGCGCGGCTTCGGCTGACCTTATATTTGATACCCCGGCACCGGGCGC
>VGEI01000147.1 GCA_016869415.1 Alphaproteobacteria bacterium | reverse complement strand
GCGATGGAGATTTTCGGCCTGCATGAATACATCAAGGATGTCTGCCGCCGCATCGCCAAGGCGGGCGCGCTGGCGGTGGCGCCGGACTACTACTATCGCCACGGCGACATCACCAAGCTAACAGGCGGCATGCCGCAGATCCTGCCGATCGTGAACGCCAAGAACGATTCAGAGCTCTACAGCGATCTCGACGCGACGGTGCGCTGGGCCCGCTCGGACGGCGGCAACACCGATCGCCTGGGCATCACCGGCTTCTGCCGCGGCGGTCGCACCTCGTGGATGTACGCCGGCCAAAACCCGAACCTGAAGGCCGCTGTGCCCTGGTACGGGCCGGTCGTCGGCGCCCAGAATCCAGTGACCCCGACGCAGGCGATGGACGTGGTGCCGAAGATCCGCGCCGCAGTGCTCGGCCTCTACGGCGGTGCTGACGCCGGCATCCCGAACGACACGGTCGAGAAGATCCGCGACGCCATGAAGGCGGCGGGCAAGACGGCCGACATCGTCATCTATCCGGACATGCCGCACGGCTTCCACGCCGACTACCGGCCGAGCTACCGCAAGGAGATCGCCGAGCAGGCCCAGGCGCGCATGATCGCCTGGTTCCGCCAGCACGGTGTTTTGGGCGCCGCCGGCGCCTAGGCTACTGGCGGTTCTTTGACGGCGCGGCGCCTGAGGGCGTCGCGCCTTTTCTTTTGCGGCAAGAGAACTGACTGACGATGATGCGCCGCTTTGCGGCATTCTGGTTCGCCGGCTGGCTCCTCAGCGGCGCCTCGGTCCTCGCGGCCGATGCTGTGGTCATCCAGGCTGCCCCGGTGGCGCTCCACCCCAACGAGCCGGGGCGGCAATCCCTCGACCGCCTCGTCTATCGCGGCGGGCTCGTCCTCAGCGCATCGGATGGCCGCTTCGGAGGGCTCTCCGACCTCCAGGTCAGTTCCGACGGGACGCGGCTGCTGGCCGTCTCCGACCGCGGGTACTGGGTGGATGGCACGCTGCTATACGACGCCGGCGGCCATCTCGCCGGCATAACCAGCGCCCGTCTCGGGTCGCTGCTTGATTTCCACGGCACTCCACTGCGAGGGCTGGCGGGCGACGCCGAAGGGCTTGCCGTCTATCCCGACGGCTCGTTCCTGGTCTCGTATGAGCGGCGCCATCGTCTCTGGCTCTACCCACACAGCGAGCCGCCGTTTGCGTCGCCACCGCGCGCCGTACCGCTGCCGCGCCGTGCCGGCTCCATGCCCGAGAACGGCGGCATCGAGGCTCTGCTGCGGCTGTCCGGCGGCCGGCTGTTCGCTCTTTCGGAAGAGCTGATGGACGGCCGCGATCACGTTGGCTGGATCGGTGACGGCATTGCTTGGGAGGAACTGCGCTACCGCGCTGCCCGCGACTTCAAGCCGACGGGCATGGCGCAGTTCCCGCCCGGTACGACGCACGCCGGCGACGTGCTGGTGCTCGAGCGGCGCTTCACCGTGCTCGACGGGCCGGGGGCGCGGATCGTCCGGCTGCGCCGCGGCACTATCCGTGCCGGCGTCACGCTCGAGGGCGAGGAACTCGCCCTCCTCCGCCAGCCCGCGACGATCGACAATTTCGAAGGCATCTCGATCGCCCGCGGCGGGCGCGGCGAGGCCCTGATTTACCTGCTCTCCGACGACAATTTCTCGTTCTGGCAGCGCACGCTGCTGCTGATGTTCGAACTGCCGCCATGAAAAAAGCCCGCCAGGGGGCGGGCTTCTTGTTGTGACAGCGGAGCGGTGCTTCAGGCGGCGGCGCGCTTCTCCATGGCCTTCTTGACCCGCTTCTTCAGGCGTTTGGTCTCCGGGTCGAGCTTGGCGTCCGGCGTCTTGAGCAGCCAGGCGTCGAGGCCGCCGGCATGCTCGACCGTCTTGATGCCGCGTGAGCTCAGGCGCAGGCGAATCGGCTGGCGCAGCGCGTCGGAGAGCAGCGAGGTGACCTGCAGGTTGGGCAGGAAGCGGCGCTTGGTCTTGTTGTTCGCGTGGCTGACATTGTGGCCGACGAGAACGCCCTTGCCGGTGACGACACAACGACGGGACATGACGAAATCCTTGATCTAACTGACGAAAATCGGGGGCCGTCCCCGGCTCGGCCGGGCGGGAAGGCGCCTTTCTAAGGGTTGGGTCACGGCCCGTCAAGCGCCTGTTAAAGCGACTGATTTAGTCTCTGTTAGGGCTTGCTTCAGCCTCCGTTAGGAGTTGGTCGCTAGAAAGGTCACCAACGGGGCAGAAAAAGCCCCAGGAAAAAAGGACCGGACCCATGGACAGCCTCTCCGCGCAGGTGACGCAAGCCGCAACCGCCGTCTCGGCACGGCCTGTGCCTGAAGTCAGCGCCCGCACCGCCCAGGACGACGACCAGGCCAACGAAGCCCCGGCCGTCGCCACGAGCGAGGACCAAGCCACCCCGCCGCCCAAGAAGACCCGCGGCGCCTCGATCGATATCTTCGTCTGACGGTCAGCCGCGAGCGCGGAAATCCTCAAGGATCGCCCGCGCCGCCGCGGTCGGCGTCAGCGCTCCGGCCGCGACCCTGGCCTCGAGCTCGTCGAGCCGCTTGGCAACCTCCGGGTGGCCGCGTAGTGCAGCGATCAGTCCTTCCTCGATCTCGTGCCACATCCAGGCGCGCGCTTGACGGGCGCGCTTCTCGCTCAGCCGCGCCGCGCCCAGCGTCGCGCGGAAGCGGTTGATCTCCGTCCACACCTGATCAAGGCCGCGCCGGTAGAGCGAGGAGACCTTGAGCACCGGCGTCATCCAGCCGGCATTGGCCGGCCGCAGCATGTGCACGGCGGCGAGATACTCGGCGACCGCGCGGTTGGCCGCCGGCTCGAGATCGCCATCCGCCTTGTTGACCACGATGAGGTCGGCAAGCTCGACGATACCCTTCTTCAGGCCCTGCAGCTCGTCGCCACCGGCCGGCGGCAGCAGCAGCACGAAGAGGTCGACCATGTCGGCGACGGCGGTCTCCGACTGGCCGACACCGACCGTTTCCATGACGACGACGTCGAAGCCCGCCGCCTCGCAGGCCAGGCCGGCCTCGCGCGTGCGCCGGGCGACACCGCCCAGTGTCCCGGCCGTGGGCGAGGGGCGGATGAAGGCGCGTTCGTCGCGCGACAGCTCCTGCATGCGCGTCTTGTCGCCCAGGATGGAGCCGCCCGAGAGCGGCGACGAAGGATCGACGGCGAGCACCGCCAGACGATGCCCCCGCTCGAGGAGGAAGAGGCCGAAGGATTCGATGAAGGTCGACTTGCCCACACCCGGCGCGCCGGAGATGCCGATACGCACCGCCTTGCCGGTGCGCGGCAGCAGATGGGCCAGCAGAGTCTCGGCTTCGGCGCGGTGGTCGCCGCGCGTGGACTCGATCAGCGTGATGGCACGGGCCAGTGCGCGGCGGTCGCCTGCCAGCAGCGCTGCGGCGAGCCCCTCGTCTTCGGCGATCTGCTTCGGCGGTGTCATTGCGGGTGAAACCCTAGCAGATTCGCAACCCAGCCACCGCCCTTGACCTTCCTATGGGGGGAACCTCCATAGTGCGGTTCTTCATGAGGTGAGGGCGATGGTGCAACGCTTTTCGGTGACCGGGATGACTTGTCAGGGCTGCGTCAAGGCTGTGACACGGGCCGTCGGCAATGCCGCGCCGCAGGCGCGGGTGAGCGTCAATCTCGATCGCGGCCAGGTGGAAGTCGACGGCGTGGCGGACGAACGCGCGGTGATAAAGGCGATTACCGACGCAGGCTTCGGCGCGTCGCCGGCCTAGAGCGCCCGCCTGCTCAGAGCGCCCATCTGATTAGAGGGATTGGCGCCCCATCTCGAGGAATTTCTCGCGCCGGCGGCTGCGCAGCACGGCGCCGTCCTGGCCCATCAGTTCCCGCAAATTGCGCACGACCGCCTCGCCGACGGCCTGGATGGTGCGTGCGCAGTCACGATGCGCGCCGCCGATCGGCTCGGGAATGATGCCGTCGATGACGCCCAGCCGCTGCAGATCCTGTGCGGTGAGCCGCAGAGCCTCAGCGGCTTCCTTCGCCTGCTCCGCGCTGCGCCAGAGGATCGAGGCGCAGCCTTCCGGCGAGATCACCGAATAGGTCGAGTGCTCGAGCATCAGCACGCGGTTGGCCGCGGCGATGGCGATGGCGCCACCCGAGCCGCCCTCGCCGACGATCACGGCGACGAACGGCACGCGGATGGCAAGGCAGACTTCCAGGCAACGGGCGATGGCTTCGGCTTGGCCGCGCGCCTCGGCGTCGATACCGGGATAGGCACCGGGTGTGTCGACCAGCGCCACGACAGGCAGACGGAAGCGGTCGGCGAGCTTCATCAGGCGCTGCGCCTTGCGATAGCCCTCCGGCCGCGCCATGCCAAAATTGCGCTTCACGCGCTCCTCGGTCTCCGCACCCTTCTCGTGGCCGAGGATGACGCAGGAATAGCCGGAGAGCCGCCCCAGGCCGCCGACGATCGCCTGGTCGTCGCCGAAAAGACGGTCACCCGCCAGCGGGGTCCACTCCTCGACCAGTGTGTTCACATAATCGAGAAAGTGCGGTCGCTCGGGATGGCGTGCGACCTGGACCTTCTGCCAGGCGGTCAGCCTGCCGTAGGCGGTGCGCAGCTGCTTGTCGACTTTCGACTGCAGCTTGCCGACCTCCTCGGCGATATTGACACCGGCGTCGCTGGTCAGGCGGCGCAATTCCTCGATCTTGCCTTCGAGCTCGGCGATCGGCTTTTCGAAGTCGAGGTAGTGGGTCATGCGGGCGCCTATCTAGCACGACCTGTGGCCGGGCGCGACCCGGAATTGTGCAGCGCAGCATGGGGCTTGGGGCAAATCGCAAGATATCGCGAGGCCGATGTCGGAAGGACGACGGCTTCTTCGTCTTTCAGGCAGGAGGCAGCCTGTTGGGCGCCTCCGCGACCATCAATCGGAGGGCAATCCCCATGTCAAAGACCGCTGAAACCCACACAATCCGGCTGCATCGCGTGCTGCGGGCGCCGCCCAACCGGGTCTACAAAGCGTTCGTGGACGCCGATGCCTATGCCAAGTGGATGTCGCCTTTCGGCTTCACTTGCAAGGTCCATCACCTGGAGGCCAAGGTCGGCGGCAGCTTCCGCATGACATTCACGAACTTCACCACGGGCGGCAGCCACTCGTTCGGCGGCGAATATCTCGAGCTCACGCCGAACGAACGTATCCGTTACACGGACCGGTTCGAGAATCCTAACCTGACCGGCGAGATCCGCGTGACGGTCACACTGAACAAGGTCTCCTGCGGCACGGAGATGAATCTCGTGCAGGAAGGCGTGCCGGCAGTGATCCCGGCCGAAGCCTGTTATTACGGCTGGCAGGAATCGCTGATCCAGCTGGCTCATCTGGTCGAGCCGGAGATTCCCCAGTAGCCGAACGCCGCACAGGTAGCGGCCCCGCTCGCCGCACCGGTGATGGCGGTCACTGTCCGGACTATGCTGCCTTGGTACCAATCCGCATCGAGGCTGGAAGGGTGTCGCCATGCGCGCGGGTTCGATCGGATTGCTGGTGGTCCTGGTTCTGGCGTTGGCTGCGGCGCGGGCCGAGGCCCAGCCGGGCAGCGCCTGCGGTGAACCCCGGGTGCTGGAGAGCCGCGGCGCCACCACGCGCTACGTGATCTCGCCGCTACCGGCCCAGGAGGCGCCGCCGGCCGTCCTGATGCTGATCGGCGGCAGCGGCAAGATCAATCTCGATGACAAGGGCTGCCCGCGATTCCAGACCGGCAATTCTCTCATGCGCATGCGCATGCCGTTGCGAGCGGCCGGGTTCGTCGTCGTGCTGGTTGATGTGCCCTCGGATCATACCGGCGAAGACGGCCTGGGCGGCTTCCGTAATCAGCCGGCCCATGCCGAGGATCTCGGCAAGATCATCCAGGACGTGCGGGCACGCACACGCGGCGCCGTCTGGGTGATGGGGCACAGCCGTGGGACGATCTCCGCCGCCAACGCCGCGGCGCGGCTGAGCGGTCCGGCGGCGCCCGACGGAACGATGCTGTTGTCTTCGATGCTGGTGGGCGATTCACGGGCGCGCAAGGTGTGGGCCGCGCAAACGGTCTTCGACGTGCCGCTGGAAGCGATCCGCAAGCCGCTGCTCGTACTCGGGCACGCCGCGGACAGCTGCCCGCGCTCGCCCCCCAGCCTGGGAGCGAGCGTCGCCAAACGGGCGGCCGGCGCACCGGTGCAGACAGTGACCATGACCGGCGGTACGGTCGCACCGGGGCGACCGCCGGCCCTGCCGGCCTGCGAGGTGGGCGAACCTCACGATTTCGTCGGCCAGGAGGCGGAGCTGACCGCCGGCCTCATGCGCTTTATGAGCGGCGGCAGCTTCTAGGAGAGTGCGCCCCTATTCGTGGGCGACGACCCAGTCGTAAGCCGGCAGGGTGAGGAACTCGGGAAAGTCCTTTGCCTCGATCAGGTCGCGGAACAGCTTGGCCGCCTGCCGGTAGCGGCCGCTCTTGAAGCGCGGCGTGCCGACCGCCTCCTTGGTCTTCTCGAGCTCCTCGCCGATCACCTTGCGGCACAGCACTTTAGTGATTGGCGTCCCGCCGTTACCGTTGGCGAATCTCGCCTTATGGCGGATCTGCTGCCATACCTGGGCGCGGGAGATCTCGGCCGTGGCCGCATCCTCCATCAGATTGTAGAGCGGCACGCAGCCGTTGCCGCGCAGCCACGCCTCGATATAGCCGATGCCGACATTGATATTCTGGCGCAGGCCGGCCTCGGTGATCGTACCTTCGGGCATCTTGAGCAGGTCGTCGGCCGTGACATGCACGTCCTGGCGCTTGCGCTTGATCTGGTTCGCCTCGGGCATGATGCGGTCGAAGACTTCTTTGGCGA
This sequence comes from Alphaproteobacteria bacterium, assembly GCA_016869415.1. Taxonomy (GTDB): domain Bacteria; phylum Pseudomonadota; class Alphaproteobacteria; order CACIAM-22H2; family CACIAM-22H2; genus VGEI01. The sequence continues at coordinate 1,391 of VGEI01000147.1, read as the reverse complement.
TCGGCACCAGGCCGGGATGCGCCACCCAGGTCCCGTCATGGCCGTTATTGGCCTCGCGCTCCTTGTCGGCGCGCACCTTTGCCAGTGCCGCTTCGTTGGCCGCCGGGTCGTCCTTGATCGGGATTTGCGCCGCCATGCCGCCCATGGCGTGCACGTTGCGGCGATGGCAGGTCTTGATCAGCAGCAGGGAATAGGACTGGAGGAAGTGGCTCGCCATAGTCACCTGGCCGCGGTCGGGCATGAGGCAGGCCGGATCGTGCGCGAATTTCTTGATGAAGGAGTAGATGTAGTCCCAGCGCCCGCAATTGAGGCCGGCGGAGTGCTGGCGCAGCTCGTAGAGGATCTCGTCCATCTCGAATGCCGCGAGGATGGTCTCGATCAGCACCGTCGCTTTGATCGAGCTCTGGGGAATCCCGAGCTTCTTTTGCGCTTCGACGAAGACATCGTTCCACAGCCGCGCCTCGAGATGGCTCTCCATCTTGGGCAGGTAGAAATAGGGGCCTGAGCCGCGCGCCAGCAGCTCCTTGGCGTTGTGGAAGAAATAGAGGCCGAAATCGAAGAGCGAGCCCGACATCGGCTTGCCGTCGACGAGGACGTGCGTCTCGGGCAGGTGCCAGCCGCGCGGCCGGCAGACCAGCACGGCAACCTTGTCGTTGAGCTTGTAGTGCTTGCCGCTCTTGGGGTCCGTGAATTCGATGGTGCGGCGGATCGCATCGCGCAGGTTGAGCTGGCCGTCAATCATGTTGGGCCAGGTGGGCGTATTCGCGTCCTCGAAATCGGGCATGAACACCGAGGCGCCGCAATTGAGTGCGTTGATCACCATCTTGCGGTCGGTCGGTCCGGTGATCTCGACCCGGCGGTCCTGGAGATCGGCGGGCAGCGGCGCCACCGTCCAGTCGCCCTCGCGGATCTTCTGCGTCTCGGGCAGGAAGCCGGGCTTCTCGCCCCGGTCCAGACGCTTCTGGCGTTGAGCGCGGGCGGCCAGCAGCTCGCGGCGGCGGGCGCCGAACTTGCGCTCGAGATGGACGATGAAATCGAGGGCCGCGGACGAGAGGATCTCGTTCTGCCCGGCGACCTTGGGCGCCTTGACCCGCACGGCCGGTCTCTTGGCGCCCGTCTTTGACTTGGTTTTCAGCTTTGTCTTCGTAAGGGTCTTTGCCGCGGCCATGGTCGGAATCCTGGAGGGTTGAGCTGACCAGGATATTTACACCGCAAGTGCGAAGCGCAACTGCAAAAAAATTACTAAACACGTAAATTTGCAAATGTATTTCAGAAGTCTTGGCAGTTTTGAAATTTGTAAATTATGCCTTTCGGGGTTTTGTGCGGCTCGCCACCTTGGCCAAGGGGTGACTCTCCTGCACCAGGCGCTGTAGCCGGCTGCGGGCGACATG
>VGEI01000146.1 GCA_016869415.1 Alphaproteobacteria bacterium | reverse complement strand
CCGCGTGTCCGGGGTGTTGATGCGCTCGAGTAGGACTTTCGCCGCCTGCAAGCCCATCTCGTAATGCTGGATGCGCACCGTGGTCAGCGGCGGGTTCAGCTTGTCGACGAAAGGCATGTCGTTGAAGCCGGTCACCGAGACGTCGCGGGGACAGGTCAGGCCGCGGGCCGCGAGGGCGTCGTAGCAGCCCAGCGCCAGGAGGTCATTGGCCGCGACCACCGCCGTGGCCTTCTTCTTCTGGTCGAGCAGCGCCATCATCGCCCGCTGCCCCTCGCGTTCGCTGTACGACTCCGCGATGACGATCAGGCTCGGCTCCACCTTGAGGCCGGCGGCCTTCATGGCCGCCAGGAACCCCTCGTGGCGATCGAAACCGGTGGAGAGCGCCTGCGGTCCTGCGATATGGGCGATGCGGCGATGACCGAGCCCGGCCAGGTGAGAAACGGTGAGTCCTATCCCGGTAGTGTCGTCGTTGACCACCGAGGGTACCGCGCTGTTCCGGCCGGTCGTGCGGTTGATCAGCACCAGCGGGATATCTTCAGCGATGCAGCGCTCGGTCATCGCGTCCTTGCGCCGCGCGGTGGCCAGCACGAGGCCGTCGATCCGTCGCGCCAGCATATGCTCGAGCACCACGGTCTCACGGCCCTCGGCACCATCGGTGTTGGCAATGATGGCGGTGTATCCGGCCCCGGCCAGTGCATCCTCGATGCCGCGAAGGATGGGCGGAAAGACAGGATTGGTGATGTCGGGAATGATCACGCCGATGGTGTTGGAGCGCCGTGTGCGCAGGCTGTGGGCCAGCGCGTTGCGGTGATAGCCCAGCGCATGGGCCGTCTCCGTCACCTTTCGGGCGATCTCCGCCGTAACCATGTGGCGGGTCGCCGAGTTCAGCACCCGCGAGACGGTCGACGGGTGCACGCCGACCGCCCGTGCCACATCGTGAATCGTCGGTTTGGACCGGGCCATCCGGCGGTGATAGTGGAGGGCCCGCCGCGAGGCAAGTCGGCCCCCGGCGGGGCTGCCGGCAGCGGTTGCCACGTGATAGCAAATGCTCTAGAGATGGGGTCTGCAATCGATTGCACAAAGTCAGAGCAGGCCCCCGGAAAACGCCACGGAGTAGTCTTCATGGACGCATCAGTGACCACGCACACGCTCGGCTGGATCGGTACCGGCCGCATGGGCTTTCCGATGGCGGCGCGTCTCGCCAAGGCGGGCGGCAAGGTTGCAGCCTATAACCGGACACGGTCGAAGGCCGAACCTCTCTCGCAGTATGGCGCGACGACCGTGGCGGCCCCAGCCGATCTTGCCGACCGCGACATCGTCTTCACCATGGTGTCGACGTCCGAAGACTTGCTTGAAGTCACGCTCGGCCAGCAGGGAGTCCTGTCGCGCAAGGACCGTGTGCCTAAGATCCTGGTCGATTCTTCGACCGTCTCGCAGGAGGCGTCAGAGAAGCTCCGCGCCGAAGCCGCAAAGCGCGGCACGCAACTCTTGGCGGCGCCCGTCAGCGGCAATGGAAAAGTGGTCAAGGCCGGTAAGCTGAGCCTCGTCGTCTCAGGCCCCAAGGCGGCGTTCGACGCGGCAAAGCCCTATCTGGAGCTCCTTGGCACCGGCGTCAGCTACGTAGGCGAGGGGGACGTCGCCCGCATCGTCAAGATCTGCCACAACGTGTTTCTGGGCGTGGTCATCCAATCGCTCTGCGAGATCACTGTTTTGGCGCAGAAGGCCGGCGTGCCGCGCCATGCCTTTCTCGACTTCATCAACAAGAGCGTCATGGGCTCGACCTTTACCCGCTACAAGACGCCCGCTCTGGTCAATCTCGATTTCACCACGACCTTCACACCCTATCTGTTGCGCAAGGATCTTGAGCTTGGCCTGTCGGCAGCGCGCTCCCACGAGATTCCCATGCCGCTAGCCACCGCGACCCGCGACATCATCCAAAGCTTGATGGGCCACGGGTATCTCGACACCGACTTTGCGACCCTGCTATTGCTTCAGGCTAAGAATTCCGGCCTGGAACTGAAGCCGGAGAATGTGCCGGTGAACGACGGCCTGTCCTGAGCCCACGGCCCAGGTGGCGCCTAAAGGGAGGCGGATATGGCGATGCTGCGACGGGTTCTGCTGGCTGCCGGAGCGGTACTCCTGTTGGCTTCGACCGCCGCTGCGCAGAGCTATCCGAACCGCCCGATCAAAGTCATCGTGCCCTTCGTCCCGGGTACGGGCACGGACACGATGGGCCGGGCCATGGTCGATGCGATCCAGCCGGCGTTGGGTCAGCCGATGGTGGTGGAGAACCGCTCTGGAGCCGGCGGCAGCATCGGTGCCAATGCTGTGGCCAAGGCGGTGCCCGACGGTTATACGCTGCTCGCCACCTCCGCCGGCCACGCCGCCAACCCGGCGATCTACAAGAGCCTGCCCTTCGACACGGTGGAGGACTTCGTTGCTGTTGCGCCGTTGGCTTTCCAGCCCAATGTGCTGATTATTGCGCCGTCGCGCGGTCTCAAGACCGTTCAGGAATTGGTCGCCTATGGCAAGGCGAACCCCGGTAAGCTTACGTATGGTTCGGCCGGTATCGGTAGTGGTACGCACCTTAATGCCGAGAAGTTCCGCAACGCCGCTGGCGGCTACGACGCGGTGCACGTGCCCTATCGCGGCAGCACCGAGGCTTTCCCCGACATCATGACCGGCCGCACGGACTATTTCTTCTCGCCGATCTCGGCAGCCCTGCAGCTCATCAGGGCCGGCAATCTCCTGGCCCTCGGCGTCAGCTCCGCCGAACGCTCGCCGGTGCTGCCCGACGTGCCTACCACGGTCGAGGCCGGGGTGCCGAACTCCGAGTTCGTGCTCTGGTACGGCTTGCTGGCGCCCAAGGGCACGCCGAGAGAAATCGTCCAGCGCCTTCATGCCGAAGTGAACAAGGCTCTGCAGTCTGCGGAGATGAAGGCACGCCTCGGTGCCGTGGGCGCAACCCCCTGGGTGGCGACGTCGGAGCAGTTCCACGCGCATATCAGGAAAGAGGTCCAGGACAACATCAAGCTTGCGGCCGCCGCCGGCATCAAGCCCGAGTAGCCGCCAACGACAGCGGAGGAGAAAACCCATGCCCCTGATCAGGACCCTGATCGCCGCGGCCTCCGTGGCTATTCTCGGCATCGCCGCTCCGGCGGATGCCCAGACCTATCCGACACGTCCGGTGAAGATTGTCTCGCCGTTCCCGCCGGGCAGCGCCATCGACATCATCTCGCGCGTGGTCGCCGACAAGCTGACCCCGGCTCTGGGTCAGCCCGTTCTGGTCGAAAACCGCCCTGGAGCCGGCGGCAATATCGGCGCGATCGCCGTTGCCCAGGCGGCTCCCGATGGTTACACAGTGCTGCTCACTTCGTCGGCCATCGCCGCGGCGCCCGCCCTCTACAAGACACTGAACTACGACCCGGTGAACGATTTTGCGGCCGTGGCCCCGGTGGTCGTGTTGCCGAACGTCCTGGTGGTGGCGCCCAACAACAACAAGGGCATTAAGTCGGTCGCCGATCTCGTCGCCTATGCCAAGAAGAACCCGGGCAAGCTGACCTACGCTTCGGCAGGCAGCGGCAGCGCCACGCACATGAGCGACGAGAAGTTCCGGGTTGCCGCCGGCTTCGACGCCGTGCACGTCGCCTACAAGGGCACGCCTGAGGCGATGACCGATATCATGGGCGGAAACGTCGACTACATGTTCACCACGATGGCGTCGGGCATCCCGTTGATCCAGAACAACCAGCTCGTGGCGCTTTCCGTGGGGGCACCCCAGCGTTCGCCGCTGCTGCCGAACGTCCCGACGACGGCCGAGGCCGGCGTCCGGGAGGCGGACTACATGCTGTGGGCGGGCATGTTCCTACCGGCGAAGACACCGCGCGACATCGTTATGAGGCTGCACGCGGAAGTCGCCAGGGCCGTCCAGATGCCCGACATGAAGGAACGGTTTGCCAAGCTGGGCGGCGATCCGATGGTGATGGCACCGGACGCCTTCGCGGCTCAGATGAAGCAGGAGATCGCTACGAACATCGAGCTGGTCAAGAAAGCCGGTATTCAAGCGAACTGACCGGGCTCGCGGCTCGGCAACAGAACAAGACAGAAAACAGGAGGATGTCATGAAGCTTCTCACCACGCTCGCCGCGGCCGTCGCCCTCGCCGTGATGGCGGTGCCTGTTTCGGCACAGAGTTTCCCCAACAAGCCGATCCGGCTGATCGTGCCGTTCACTCCGGGCAGCTCGACCGACATCACGGCGCGCGCTGTCGCCGAGAAACTGTCGACTGCGTTGGGGCAGCCCGTCGTTGTCGAGAACCGGCCCGGTGCCGGCGGCAAGATCGGCGGCGAAGTCGTAGCCCGTGCTGCTCCCGACGGGTACACGCTGCTGGTGCACTCCTCGGCGCATACCGCGAACCCGGCGCTCTACAAGGACATGCCGTTCAACACCGCGACCGATTTCGCCGGTGTCACGCCACTGGTCAACCTGTCGAACGTCCTGATCATCGCGCCGTCGAAGAACATCAAGACGGTGCAGGAGCTGGTGGCCTACGCGAAGTCCAAGCCTGGGCAACTCAACTTCGCCTCGGCCGGCGTGGGCAGCGCCACGCACATGAATGCCGAGAAGTTTAGCGACCGGGCCGGCATCACCCATGTGCACATTCCGTATAAGGGCACACCCGAAGCCATGACCGACGTCATGGAAGGGCGCGTCGACGTCTTCTTCGCGCCGGTGAACGCCGCGTTGGCCAACATCCAGGCGGGTAAGTTCGTCACGCTCGCTGTAGGTTCAGCTCAGCGTTCGCCTATCCTGCCCAATGTCCCGACCACGGTGGAAGCCGGTGTGCCGGACTCCTTCTACAACTTCTGGGTTGGGATGCTGGCTCCAGCCAAGACACCGCGCGACATCGTGAACCGGCTGAACATGGAGACGGTGAAGGCTCTGGAATCGGCCGATTTGAAGGAGCGTATGCAGAAGCTCGGTGCCGCGACGTGGCCGATGAAGCCGGAGGAATTCGACGCCTACATCAAGGCTGAGCTGACCAGCACCGCGGAGATCGTCAAGGCAGCGAAGATCGAGTTGAACTGAGGAAGGGTTACGAGGCGGCCCGGGGCAATCCCGGGCCGTTTTCGTTTCGCTGCCAATGAACCACGAGATCGAGATCCTCTCGCCCGAGTTCGGCCTTTGCGTGATGGGCAACGCGCCGGTGGAGAAGCTCTTCACCGGGACCCGCTGGTCGGAGGGGCCGGTTTACTTCCGAGACACCGACCAGCTCGTCTGGAGCGACATTCCCAACAACCGCATGCTGCGCTGGACGCCGGATGGCAACGTCGCGGTCTTTCGCCAGCCTTCCAATTTCAGCAACGGCAACACCCGTGACCGCGAAGGTCGTCTGCTGACCTGCGAGCACGGAACGCGGCGCCTGACGCGCACCGAGCTCGACGGCAGCATCACAGTGCTGGCCGACAGCTACAAGGGCAAACGCCTGAACTCGCCCAACGACGTCGTGGTGAAGTCGGACGGCACGATCTGGTTCACCGACCCGTCTTACGGGATCATCAACGACTACGAGGGCTATTTAGCGCCGCAGGAGCAGGCGGGCTGCTACGTCTTCCGGCTCGATCCCACGTCAAGGACTCTCGATGTGGTCGCCGACGATTTCGGCAAGCCGAACGGCATCGCCTTCTCGCCGGACGAGAAGATACTCTACGTCGCCGACACGGCGTTCTCGCACGATCCCAAGGGCGCCCACCACATCCGCCGTTTCGACGTGGTCGACGGCAGGCGGTTGGCCAACAGCCGAGTGTTCGCGGAAATCAAGGAAGGTTTCTTCGACGGTTTCCGTCTCGACACCGACGGGCGACTATGGACCAGCGCTCACAAGGGCGTGGAGTGCTACAGCCCGTCGGGTGCGTTGCTTGGCCGCATTGTCATCGGCGAGCTCGTGTCCAACGTGTGTTTCGGCGGCCCGCGGCGCAACCGCCTGTTCATCACGGCGATGAGTGGGCTCTATTCGATCTATCTGGCGGTAAACGGAGCTCTGAAGCCGTGATCATTTTCGGATGGGGAACGACGCTTTCGCCCATATTATCGCGATGGGAGATCGTCAGGTTCACTAGGGCTTGCGAATAAGGAGCGATTGCAATGGTTGATGTCATCGGTTACCGGCGTGAGGCGCCGGGGACCCAACCTGCCCATCTGTTTCCCGGCTATGCGTCGACGGTAAAGCGCGCGCCGAGTCAGTCCCTCATCAAGATCCCGCACACGCTGACGGAGGTGACGGGGCCGCTCTTCGGCCATGATCGCATCGGACCGAACGACGCTGACCTCACCAAGCAGGGGAAGGGTGAGCCGATCGGCGAGCGGATGATCCTCTCCGGCCGCGTTCTCGACGAGGATGGCAAGCCGGTCCCAGACACGCTGGTCGAGCTCTGGCAGTGCAACTCGGCCGGGCGGTACCATCATCCGGTCGATCAGCACAACGCACCGCTCGACCCCAACTTCACCGGCGCCGGGCGTATAGTCACCAACGGGAAGGGCGAATACCGCTTTGTCACCATTCGCCCCGGCGAGTACCCGTGGCGCAACCACTACAACGCCTGGAGGCCGGCACACATTCATCTGTCGCTGTTCGGGCCTGCTTACGTGACGCGGCTGGTGACTCAGATGTATTTTCCGGGCGACCCGTTGTTGCCGCTCGATCCGATCTTTAACAGCGTGGCTGATGCCGTAGCCCGCGACCGCCTGATCTCCTCGTTCGATATCGAGACGACGATTCCCGAGCAGGCGCTGGGCTACAAATTCGACATCGTGCTGCGCGGCCGCGCAGCCACGCCGATGGTGGACTGACCATGAAGCTTATTCCGACCGGCTCGCAGACCGTTGGGCCCTACCTGCATGTCGGCCTGACCTGGCTGACCACCCAGGACATTGCCGGTACGGCGGGCGGAAGACGCATCCGCATCAGCGGCAGGATCACCGATGCGGACGGGGTCGCCGTGCCCGACGCGCTCGTCGAGGTATGGCAGGCGAACCCGCAGGGCAAGTACGCTCACCCTGCCGACAAGCAGGACAAGCCGGTCGACAGCGCCTTCAAGGGCTGGGGGCGCTGCCCCACGGACAAGGATGGCGTGTTCGAGTTCACCACGCTGAAGCCCGGTGCCGTCCCCGGGCCGGGCAACAGCCTGCAGGCGCCGCATCTGGCTGTCACCATATTCATGCGCGGCCAGCTCAAGCACCTCTTCACCCGCATGTACTTTCCCGACGAGGCGGCCAACGCCGACGATCCGATCCTCAATTTTGTCGACGACAAGGCGCGGCGCGACACCCTGATTGCCCGAAAGGACGGCGAGGGGCGCTACAGCTGGGATGTCGTTCTGCAGGGTAGGAACGAGACGGTATTCTTCGACTGCTAGCGCAGCCGCGCGGGTATGAGGGAGTTGTCGACCGGCACCTGAAGCCAATGGAGATTGAGCGCCCGCTCGATCCCCAGCATTATCTCGGCCAGGCGGGTGCTATGGTCGTCCATGTTCCAGCCGCCGGAATGAAATAGGGGAGGAGAGCCGTGCCGCACGTCCAGTCCGATGGGGCCAAGATCCACTACCGCTTCGACGGTGAGGCGAGCAAACCCGTCCTCGTGCTGTCGAACTCGCTGGGGACCGACTTCAGCATGTGGGACGGCCAGATCCCGGCCTTCACCCGGGATTTTCGCGTGCTGCGCTACGACCAGCGCGGCCATGGCGGTTCCGACGTGACGCCCGGCCCCTATAGCATCGCGCGGTTGGGCCAGGACGTGGTCAACCTGCTCGACGGCCTGAAGATCGAGGAGGCCGACTTCCTTGGCCTTTCGATGGGCGGCATGACCGGCATGTGGCTCGGCTACAGCGCCGGCAAACGCTTCAACAAGCTCGTGCTCTCCAACACCTCTGGCCATACGACGATGCCCGAGGCCTGGACCCAGCGCATCGCCGCGGTAAAAAAGGATGGCATGAAGGCACTGGCCGCCAGCCTGCCGGAGCGCTGGTTCACCGAGGGCTTCCGCAAATCCAATCCGCAGGCGGTACAGCGCATCTGTGCGCTGGCGGAGAAGACCGATGCCGCCGGCTACATTGCCTGCTGTGAGGCGATCCGCGAGATGAACCAGCATGACAGGCTCGGCGGCATCGGCAACTCGACCCTGGTGATCGCCGGGGCGAGCGATCCGGCCACGCCGCCGGCCGCCGGCAAGGCGGTGGCCGAGCGCATCAAAGGCGCCAAATACGTCGAGCTGCCCGCCGCGCACCTCGCCA
>VGEI01000145.1 GCA_016869415.1 Alphaproteobacteria bacterium | reverse complement strand
GCGCAGCCCGCGGCCGCGCCGGCTGCCGCCAAAGACCCCGGTCCGGCCGCGCGCAAGGCGCTGGCCGAGAGCGGCGTGAACCCGGCAACCATCCAGGGTAGCGGCAAGGACGGCCGCGTCACCAAGTCAGATGTGCAGGCGGCTGCCGCCCGCCCGGCGGCAGCACCGGCCGCACCACACACGCCGCGCGACCTCGGTCCGCGTGAGGAGCGGGTGAAGATGAGCCGCCTGCGCAAGCGAGTGGCCGAGCGCCTCAAGCTGGCACAGAACACCGCGGCAATGCTCACCACCTTCAACGAGGTGGACATGAGCGCCGTGATGGCGATGCGCAGCAAGTACAACGAGGGCTTCGAGAAGAAGCACGGCATCAAGCTCGGCTTCATGTCGCTGTTCGTCAAGGCGTGCATCGTGGCGCTCAAGGAGCTGCCCGGCGTCAACGCCGAGATCGACGGCGAGGACATCATCTACAAGAATCACTACGACATCTCGGTTGCCGTCTCGACGCCGCAGGGCCTGGTCGTGCCGGTGGTGCGCGATGCCGACCACAAGAGCTTCGCCGAGATCGAGAAGACCATCGCCGATCTCGGCCGGCGGGCGCGTGACGGCAAGCTGGCCGTCGAGGAGATGGCCGGCGGCACCTTCACCATCACCAACGGCGGCATCTTCGGCTCGCTGATGTCGACGCCGATCCTCAACCCGCCGCAGTCGGGCATCCTCGGCATGCACAAGATCCAGCCGCGGCCCATGGCCATCGGCGACAAGATCGAGGTGCGGCCGATGATGTACATCGCGCTCTCCTACGATCACCGCATCGTCGACGGCCGCGAGGCCGTGACCTTCCTGGTGCGGGTCAAGGAGTGCCTCGAGGACCCGGCGCGCTTCATCCTCGAAATGTGAGCCGCCGCCCCCTTCGCATTCAGCAGGAACCTGACGAATGGCTGACACCCAGTACGATCTCGTCGTCATCGGCAGCGGGCCAGGCGGCTATGTCTGTGCGATCCGCGCCGCGCAGCTCGGCATGAAGGTGGCCTGCGTCGAGAAGATGCCGACCCTCGGCGGCACCTGCCTCAATGTCGGCTGCATTCCCTCCAAGGCGCTGCTCCAGGCCTCAGAGAAGTTCGAGGAGGCGCAGCACGGTCTGGGGGCGTTCGGCGTGAAGGTGTCCGGTGTGTCGCTCGACCTCAAGGGCCTGATGGGCCACAAGGACAAGGTCGTGTCGGCCAACACCAAAGGTGTGGAGTTCCTGTTCAAGAAGAACAAGGTCGATCGCCTCGAAGGCACGGGGCGTGTCGCCGGTGCCGGCACGGTCACGGTAAAGGGCAAGGACGGCAAGGACACTACCCTCAAGACCAAGAACATCGTCATCGCCACCGGCTCGGACTCGATGCCGCTCAAGGGTGTCGAAGTCGACGAAAAGAAAATCGTCTCTTCCACGGGCGCACTGGCGCTCGACGGCGTGCCGAAGACCATGGTGGTGATCGGCGGCGGCTATATCGGGCTGGAGATGGGCTCGGTCTGGCAGCGCCTGGGCTCGAAGGTCACGGTGGTCGAGTTTCTCGACCGCATCCTGCCGGGCATGGACGGCGAGGTGTCGAGCCTGATGCAGCGCATCCTCGGCAAGCAGGGCGTGAGCTTCAAGCTCGGCACTAAGGTTACCGGCGCCAAGGTCACCAACAAGGGCGTGTCGCTGACCCTCGAAGCGGCGAAAGGCGGCTCGGAGGAAAAGCTCGAGGTCGATGTCGTGCTGCTGTCGATCGGACGGCGCGCTTACACCGACGGGCTCGGCCTCAAGGAGGCCGGCGTCAATGTCGACGAGCGCGGCCGCGTGGTCACAGACAAGCATTTCCAGAGCAACGTCCCCGGCATCTACGCCATCGGCGACGTCATCGCCGGCCCGATGCTCGCGCACAAGGCCGAGGACGAGGGCGTTGCGGTGGCGGAGATCCTCGCCGGTCAGGCGGGCCACGTGAACTACGATGCCATCCCGGGCGTGGTCTACACCTGGCCCGAGGCGGCGACGGTGGGCAAGACCGAGGAGCAGCTCAAGGCCGAGAACGTCGCCTACAAGACCGGCAAGTTCCCCTTCACGGCCAACGGCCGGGCCCGGGCGATGAACTCGTCGGACGGCTTCGTCAAGATCCTGGCCGACAAGGCGACGGACCGCGTGCTTGGCGTGCACATCGTCGGCCCGGATGCCGGCCACCTGATCGCAGAATGCGTGCTGGGTATGGAGTACGGCGCCTCGGCCGAGGACATCGCCCGCACCTGCCACGCCCACCCGACGCTGAGCGAAGCGGTCAAGGAAGCGGCGCTGGCGGTGGATGGCAGGCCCATCCACATTTAGCTGGCTGCGGCTATTTACGCTGAACCCTAGCGGGGTTCTACGCTTTCTCCTGCTCGACGATGCCCTGCGCGGCCATCATGCGCTGTACGGCGGGGCGAGCCTTGACCAGATCGGTGCAGCGCTTGACATGCGGATACTGGTAGCCGGTCTTGTTGAACCAGCGACTCCAGCGCGCCAGCATATGCAGGAAAAGGTCGGGCGCGCTGAACTGGGCATCCAGCAGGTACGGCCCGCCTTTGGCCAGCTCGGCATCGATGTAGTCGAACGTGGTGCCGGCGCGCTTCTCGGCGCTGGCCTTGAGTGCCGCCTGGTGCGCCGGGTCATCCAAGGTCCAGTCGGGATGAAAATAGTCCATGATCGTCGGCTGCACGGTGTTGCTGAGATAGAGAAGCCACTGGTAATAGCGCGCCCGCTCGGGCGTGCCGGGCTGGGGGGCGAGCTTCGCCTCCGGGTGCCGGTCGGCAAGATGCATGAGGATCGCCGCCGACTCGCTGAAGACGTCGTCACCCTGGACCAGCACCGGCACGCGGCCCTTGGGGTTGAGCTTCAGGTACTCGGGCTGGCGGTGCTCGCCGCTCTTGAGGTCGACTTTGACCAGCTTGTGCGGCGCGCCGATTTCCTCCAGCGCCGCATGCGGCGCCATGGCGGCCGTGCCCGGCGCCCAGAACAGTGTGTACATGTCTAACCCCCGAAGAGATGGATGAAGGCAAGATAAGCCGCGGCGATGAAGGCGCCAATCACCGCGCCGGCGATCAGCACGGCTATCGCCGCCGCGACCAGCCCGATGATGATGTAGAGCCCGTCGCGCTCGACCAGGCCGATCGAGACGAAAGCCATGGCCACGGCCGGCGGCCAGTTGCCGCCGGGGATCGGCAGGGAGACGATGGTTGCCATGACCAGGAAGACGATGCCGAGCAGCCGCTCGGCGAAATAGGACGACATGACCGCCCAGCGTGGCCGCAGCAGCTTTTCGGCGCGCTGCAGATAGGGCGTCGATTTTTCGACGACCCTCTGGAAATCGCCGCGGTCGAGCGACTTCTCCAGCACCCAGTCCGGCAGCCAGGGCTTGTGCCAACCCAGCGCCATCTGGGCGGCAATGAACATCTGCGGCACGCCGAACACCGTCGACAGGCCGGGGATGGTGCCCAGGCCAACGGCGTTGGGTAGGGCGAAGACCAGGATCAGCAGGCCGAAGGCGCGGTCGCCCAGGGCGTTGACCAGGTCGCGCAGCCGCACCCGAGGCCCGGCGCCGGCCGCCAGTTCCGTCAGGATTTCCGAAATCTTGCGCGTGCCCTGCGAGAATTCGTACATGTGTACGGTATGCCGGTCCGCCGCGGCTGGCACAAGTAAAACCGGCGTAATCGGCCGACGGGCTCAGGCCCGCGGATGCGCCTTGGCGTAGACCTCGATCAGCCGCTCGGCATCGACCGCGGTATAGCGCTGGGTGGTCGACAACGAGACATGCCCGAGCAGCTCCTGGATGGCACGCAGATCGCCACCGGCTCCCAGGAGGTGGGTGGCAAAACTGTGGCGCAGGGCGTGCGGTGTGGCGGTCTCGGGCAGGCCCAGCGCCACGCGTGCCTTGCGCATCTGCGCCTGGACGATGCCGGCCTGCAGGCGCTTGCCGCGCGCTCCGAGAAAGAGCGGCCCATCGGCACCCGGCTGCCAGGGGCAGCGGGCCACGTAGTCCTCCACGGCAGCGCGCACGGCCGGCAATAGCGGCACGATGCGTTGCTTGCGGCCCTTGCCGGTGACAGTGAGCGTGTCGCCAAGCGGCAGCTCGCCGCGGTCGAGCGACAGCGCCTCGTCGATGCGCAGGCCGCAGCCGTAGAGCAGGGTGATGACGGCGACGTCGCGCGCCGCGATCCACGGCTCCTCCTGGATGGAGCCGATATCTTCGACCAGGCGCGTAGCGTCGGCGATCACGAGCGCCTTGGGCAAGGCCTTCGGCAGCTTTGGCGTGCGTAACGTGGCGACATGGGGATTGTGCGCCAGCCCGTTGCGGTCGAGGAAGCGGAAGAAACCACGCAGGCTCGATAGCGCCCGCGCGTTCGAGGTGGCGCTCATCTCGGCACCGCGGCGAGCCGCCAGCCAGGCGCGGAAGTCCGCCGGGCGCAGAGTCTTGAGATTGGCAAGACCGGCGGGCTCGCCGAGATGCTCGGCGAGGAACGTAAAGAAGCCGGCGATGTCGTGGCTGTAAGCTCCGAGCGTGTGGCGCGAGGCGCGTTTCTCGCTCGCCAGCCAGGTTTGCCAGCCCGCAAAGGCCTCTGCCGCGTCGCCTCGGGCGGGCGGCGGCGCCGCAGCCGGCCGCGTCACCCGCGATCCAGCCATCCGCGGATGTTCAGCTCGACGGCCTTGGCGAGGAAGCCGAGGAGCTCCGTCCCCTGGCCGGGGTTGAACTTGCCGACAGTACGTGAGCCGAGGGCCAGCAGGCCCAGCGGCGCGTCGCGCTTGAGCTGCAGGCGCAGCAGCGCCTGCGAGCGGATGAGGCTGGCGGCACCGCCGAAGAGCGCCGGATCGGCAGCCACCTCGGGCAGCAGCATAATGTCCTTACCGCTGCCCATCATGCGGTCGATGACGCCGCGCGCCACGATCTTGAGCGAGCTGCGGTTGCCGCCGGGCGGCAGGCGGTCGAGCGCTTCGAAGGCCAGCGCCGCCGTGTCGACATCGAGTTGAGCCGGGATGTCGGTCGTGACGATCTCGATCAACTCCTCGAGGGTGCGCGCCTCGAGCATACGCAATACGGCGGCGTGGATGCGCCCCTGCGAGGTCAGGTTGCTGCGTGAGGTGGCAAGGATCTCATTCTGCTGGCTCTGCAGCTTGTTGAGGTCGCCGCGCACGCGCTGCAGCATGAAGCGCTGCATGTCGACCACGCCGTCGCCGCGCTGGGTGTCGGGCGGCAGCAGATGATGCACGAGGTCGGGATGATCGATCAGGAAATCGGGATGGTCGCGCAGGTACTGCTCGACCTCGTCGGATGTCGGACCCGCTGCGTGGCGCGTGGCGGGTTCGCGGTCCGCCATCGATCAGGTCCCGCCGAGGATGGACTGGCCGGTCTTCTGCCAGTCGGCAAGAAAGGCGGCCAAGCCCTTGTCGGTCAGCGGATGCTGGAACATCTGGCGCAGGACGTTCGGCGGCATGGTCGCGACATGCGCGCCGACCTTGGCGGACTCGATGATGTGGATCGGGTGGCGCACCGAGGCGACCAGCACCTCGGTCTTGAAGGCCGGATACTGCCTGTAGATGGTGCAGATATCGCGGATCAGGCCCATGCCGTCCTCGCCGATATCGTCGAGCCGGCCGACGAAGGGCGAGATGAAGCTGGCCCCGGCCTTGGCCGCGAGAATGGCCTGGGCGGGGGAGAAGCACAGCGTGACGTTGACCATGATGCCGTCGGAGGACAGCGCCTTGCAGGTCTTCAACCCGTCCGGCGTCAGCGGCACCTTCACCGCGACGTTCTTGGCGAGCTTCGCCAGCTTGTGGCCTTCGGCGAGCATCGTCTTGTAATCGGTCGCCGTCACCTCGGCGCTGATCGGGCCGGGGACGATGCTGCAGATTTCCTGCACGACATCGAGGAATTTGCGGCCGGACTTGGCGACCAGCGAGGGATTGGTGGTCACTCCGTCGACGAGGCCGGTAGCGGCCAGGTCGCGGATCTCAGCAACGTCGGCGGTATCGATAAAGAACTTCATGGGCGCTTGCTTGGCGGATCCTCGTGTGTGAAGCGGATCGTAAACGCTGCCGTGACCCATTCCCGAGTCGACGTTTAGAGTGTAGCCGATGCCTACCGGTGAAACCAGCAACGGCCCCGGCCGCTTCGAGGGCGGTGAGAGGGTGCGCGTGCTGCTGCCGCTGCCGCTGGCCGGTGCCTATGACTATCGCGTCGGTCCCGGACTTGCTCTCAAGCTTGGTGAGTTCGTGCGGGTACCGTTGGGGCGGCGGCAGGCGATCGGTGTCGTCTGGGGCGGCAGTGCCGGCGAGGGTGTGGCCGAGGCCAAGCTCAGGAACGTCAGCGCCCGTTGTGATGCTCCGCCGCTCAGCGCGGAGATGCGCCGCTTCATCGACTGGGTGGCCAGTTACACCTTATCGCCGCCCGGCGCCGTGCTACGCATGGCCATGAGCGTGCCCGAGGCGATCGAGCCACCCAAGCCGACGATCGCCTATCGCCTCGCCGAGGAGGCGCCGCATCCCGACGGCAGTGATCCGGGCGAGGTCCGGCTGACCACGGCCCGTCGCCGGGTGTTGCGCGAGCTCGGTTCGCGCCTGCCCCGCGGCGTCGCCGAACTGGCGCTCGCGGCCGGTGTCGGTGCGGGCGTGGTGCGCAGCCTGGTCGAGATCGGCTGGCTGGAGGAGGTTGAGCTGCCGCGGGTTCGGGGAGTGGCGCCTGACGGCGCTCGGCCCGGGCCGGATCTTTCGCCCGAGCAAGTGGTGGCGGCAGACACGTTGCGCGAACGCCTGGGGCAGGGGTTCTCTGTCACCCTGCTCGACGGCGTCACCGGTTCCGGCAAGACGGAAGTCTACTTCGAGACGATCGCTGCGGCGCTGCGGCAGGGGCGGCAGGTGCTGGTGCTGCTGCCGGAGATTGCGCTGAGCGCTCAGTGGCTGGCGCGCTTCGAGGCACGGTTCGGTGTACCGCCGGCGGTCTGGCATTCGGAGATCCCGCCGGCTCAGCGTCGCCGCACTTGGCGCGCGGTGGCCGAGGGCGATGTCCCGGTGATCGTCGGTGCGCGCTCGGCCCTGTTCCTGCCCTTCGCTAGGCTCGGGCTCGTCGTGGTCGACGAGGAGCACGAGGCGGCGTTCAAGCAGGAGGACGGCGTCATCTACCACGCCCGCGACATGGCGGTGGTGCGTGCGCGCTTTGCCGAGGCACCGGCAGTGCTGGTCTCGGCGACGCCGGCGCTGGAGACGGTGATCAATGTCGAGCGTGGGCGCTACGGCGCCGTGCATCTGCCGGATCGTCATGGCGGCGCCGCGCTGCCGACGATCCAGACCGTCGACATGCGGCGCGAGGCCATGCCGCGTAACGCTTTCCTCTCGCCGAGGCTGCGCGAGGCCATTGCCGAGACACTGGCTCGTGACGAGCAGGTGATGCTCTTCCTCAACCGCCGCGGCTACGCGCCGCTGACCCTGTGCCGGACCTGCGGTCATCGGCTGAATTGCCCAACCTGTACGTCATGGCTGGTCGAGCACCGGCGAGCCGGGCGGCTGCAATGCCATCATTGCGGCTATACCGCCGCGCGGCCACCTGCCTGCCCGTCCTGCGGTGACGAAGACAGTTTCGTGCCCTGCGGACCCGGCGTGGAGCGCGTTGCCGAGGAGGCGGGCGCCCTGTTCCCCGGGGCGCAGGTGGCGCTGGTCACCAGCGACACCATGACCGGGCCGCGTGCCGCCGCGGAGTTCCTCGAGCGCATGGCGGGGCATGGCATCGATCTGCTCATCGGCACCCAGATCGTGGCCAAGGGTCACCACTTCCCGCGGCTGACGCTGGTCGGCGTGGTCGATGCCGATCTGGGTTTGTCCGGTGGCGATCTGCGGGCGGCCGAGCGCACCTATCAGCTCCTGCATCAGGTGGCGGGCCGGGCCGGGCGGGCGGAACGGCCGGGCCGTGCCCTGCTGCAGACCTATATGCCGGAGCATCCGGTGATGCAGGCGCTGGTCGCCTTGTCGCGGGAGCGCGACGCACGCGACCGCTTTCTGGCTATCGAGGCGGAAGAGCGCGAGCGGCACGGCTGGCCGCCCTTCGGTCGTCTGGCGGCTGTCATCGTTGCCGGGCCGGACGCAGCCACGGTTGATCGGGTGGCGCGCGAGTTGGGGCGCACGGCACCCTCGGGCAACGGCATCGAAACTCTCGGCCCGGCCCCGGCCCCGCTGGCCCTGCTGCGCGGGCGGCATCGCCGCCGCCTGCTGGTCAAAGCCAGCCGCGAGAGCAACCTTCAGGCGGTTCTCGACTCGTGGCTGCACGGCGTTCGCGTGCCTTCGAATGTGCGTTTGCAGGTGGATATCGACCCTTACTCTTTCCTTTGATTCTGCTGGTGTTTTCG
>VGEI01000144.1 GCA_016869415.1 Alphaproteobacteria bacterium | reverse complement strand
AGCCGTTCAGTCCCGGCAATGCGTTCCCGGCCGACGAGGTGGCGCGCGAGCGGATTGAGTTCGACAAGGCGATGATCGGCTCCTGCACCAACGGCAGCTACGACGACTTGCTCGCCGCCGCGCTGGTGTTCCTGGCGGCACGCAGCAAGGGACTGACGAAGGTGCGGAAAGAGCTGGTCGTGTTCCCCGGGTCGGGCGGCGTCAAGCGGTCGATTGAGCGACCCGACGCGCGCCTCGGAGGCGAGTCAATCGCCGACGTGTTCAGGGGCGTCGGCGGTCAGATCCGCGCGTCGTGGTGCGGTCCGTGTTTTGGTCAGGGCAGTGACGCGCTCGAGAAGGGCCAGCGCGCCATCACGTCGTTCAACCGCAACTGGCAGAACCGGATGGGCATTGGCGGCGAAGGCTATCTCGCGTCCCCTTCCGTCGTGGCGGCGTCTGCGCTGGCGGGCTACATGGCGCCGCCAACGGAGCTTGGCCTTCAATGGGACGCGCAGAAGTACGGGGTGTAGGGACTAGGAATTAGGAAATAGGAAATAGGAATTAGGAATTAGGGATTAGGAACTAGAAGAGCGGGTGCACGTTGCCGAACAGCACCAGCCCGAGCGCGTAGAACAGCACGAAGCCGGTCATCAGTCCAAGGTGCCGCGTTTCGCCTTTGAGCGAGCCAAACAATAGTGGCAGCGGGAACAACACCGCGCAGTACCGTCCCAGCCCTTCGTACTGGCCCGACGACAGCGGCAGCGGTCTGTTCGCGATCTACAAACAGCTCCTGACGCGGCCCTACGAGTTCATGGTCACCGAACGGATGGCGCCGTACGACACGCTCAACGCGCTCGCCGCCACCGCGGCGCTCGCATCCGTACCTTTCATCTGGCATCGCTTCGGACGCGGCTACGCGGCGATCGTCGTGATGGGATTGCCGGCCAAGGGGTCTCCGCCAGGATTGTAGCCCCAGCGAGTGATGCTGTCGTACCATTCGAAAGGATTGCCGCTGATCGAGTAGACGAACGCCGAGTAGCTGCCGATTCCCGCGAGGCCAGCCGCTACGGCGAGCAAGGCGGCACGGCGATCGCGCCACGACGCGCCGGCCGCGTCCCAGCCAATCAGCGCCAGCGCCGGGAGAAACATCACGCCGTTGACCCGCGTCGCCGTCAACACCGCGGCGGCGAGCGCGGCCCACATCCAGTGCCTGGTCCTCATCGCCATGGCCGCGCTCACCAGCGTCAGCAGGAACAGCGCCTCGCTGTAGACAACACCGAAGAAGTAGGCGCTCGGAAACACCGCCGCATACCCGATGGCGCGCACGGCAGCCTCGTGCGGCAAGTCAAGGCGCGCCAGCCGGTAGATCAGCGGCATGGCGATGGCGAACGACAGCCAGGCGATCAGGATGCCGGCAAAGTAGAAGTCTTGCTGCCCCCCCCCAGCGCGCGGCCGACCACACCCATTGCCTGAGGATAGGCAGGGAAGAACGCCAGGTTGCTGCGTCCGCCCTCGACGAACTGATACCCCTTCGACGCGATGCCGTGATAGTGGCCGGAGTCCCAGCGCGCGAAACGATCCCAGAACGGATTGGGCCGTTCCATCACGGTGAACCCCTGATCCTGGAAGTCGGGAATGGCGACGTTGGCGATGAAGCCGACAGTGGCGCCAACCAGGCGAAAGCAGATCGCCAGGATGATGATGCGTGCTTCGATCGGCAGCGCGATCGAGCGGCCGCGGGCAATTGCAACGGCAGGCGACGGGGACGCCGAGGCGGTCTGGACGGGTAGCGCCGCAGAGGGATCAGGCGTCATCAGGGGGCGGGCCAATATGACCTAACCGGGGCATCCCGTCAATGACGATGGGACAGGCGCGCTCCGCCGCTTCCGGCCAGCCGCAGAAACACGTGAAATGACAGCGGCGATCTGTAGGACTCGACCAGATTGCCCGGCACCAGATAGCCGGTGATGTCACCGCCAATGCCCAGGGCGCCCCGCGTTCGGGCACGAATCGTCCGCACGTAGCCCATCGTCAGCGCACCAATCCGCGACGGGCGGTGCGTATGCGACGTGCCAATCGGGTGGAAGCCGGCATCGAGAATGTCTTTGTCGACGCTCTCGGCGCGGCCGTAGAAGGCGTGGCGGCCAATCCGGCGCGAGCCCTCGACGAGATACGCCTCCAGCGTGCCGAACACCCCGCGATTCTGTCCGACGGCCGCGGTCCACGAGAATGCGCGCTGCTCGTCGCCTTTGGCAAAACTCACAGACGCCGTCAGGCGCGTGGCGTCGTACGGCGATGCGCGCTCGGGAGTCTTCAGGTCGGCACCGGAGATCTGCGCCTGCCAGGGGCCGCCTGCCCACGACAGGCGCGCGCCAAACGAATCAAGCGCCCCGGTATCAAGATCCAGTCGATTCTCGTCGGGCTCGCGGCCATGAAAGGCACCGGCCTCGATGCGGAATCCCTTCGCGCCCGCCGAGAGCGTGACCACCCCAGGGGTCACGTGGGTGGCGTCGAGATGATGATGCGACAGCGGTGACTGCGGGTTGTCGGCCGCCGACGCGCGGTGCATGAACGTCGTCGGTCCCAGCGGCGCCGGCCCGACCGCGTAGGCCGCGATGCCGAAGTCGACACTGCGGGCGGTGCGGCGATAGACGACGCCGAGATTCATAATCAGATCGTGCGGATGTTGATAGTCGATCAACGGCGCGCCGTGGAACGTTTCACCGGTTTGAAAGACCTGCGGCGATCCAATGTCGCGCATCGTGAACGGCTCGAACGAGAACATCCCGTGGAGCGCGAACGAGTGGCCGCCGGCAGTCTTGGAGAGCCCGATCGTCAACCAGTTCTGCGATTCGACGGCATCGAAATCCGTGAACTTGCGTCGCTGATAGTTGTAGCCCGCGAACACGTTTGCATCGATCGACCACTGCCACGTATTGGAGGCCGGAGTCGAATGCTGATGTTCTATTGGCTGCGCCAGCGCCGGACACAGACCGAGAATGAATGCCAGCACGATCCCGAGAACGATCGCATGGAGTCTGTGCGTTCTACGTTTGCTGTGGCCCACAACCACCCACCCTACACGATCATGAGAAGTAGCCAGTAGCCAGTAGCCAGTAGCCAGTAGCCCGCGCCCCTAGCCCGTAGCCCGCTACCCGCAGCCCGCAGCCCGCCATGACAGTTGTCATCGTCCGGCGGTGACGTCCCACACTTACCCTCTCCGCGGTGACGCCGCACTATGGCAACCATGATTGCCATAGACGTTCGCGCGCTCACGAAATCCTACGGGCCCCACTCTCGCCGAGGCTCCGGCGGGCAGGCCGTCCAGGCGCTCCGCGGGATTGATCTCTCCATCCCTTCAACCGGCCAGATTGTCGGCCTGCTCGGTCCCAACGGCGCCGGCAAGACGACGCTGGTGGAGATTCTCGAGGGGCTCAGGACTGCCACTTCCGGATCGGTCTCGGTGCTCGGCCTCGACCCGGCGGACGCTCCGGCCGCCCTGCGCGCGCGGCTCGGCGTGCAGTTGCAGAGCACCGCGTTCATGCAGGACCTGACCGTGATTGAAACGCTGCGGCTCTACGCGGCGCTGTATCCGAAGACCAGGCCGGCGGCTGACGTGCTGTCGGAAGTGCATCTGACCGACAAGGCCAGGGCGTTGGTGCGCGGACTGTCCGGTGGACAGCGGCAGCGCCTCGCCTTGGCTATGGCGATGCTCCACGATCCGGACCTCTACATTCTCGATGAGCCGACATCCGGCCTGGACCCGATCGCGCGGCGGCAGATTCACGACATCCTGCTGGGGTTGAAGCGCGACGGCAAGACGGTGCTGGTGTCCTCGCACTACCTCGACGAGATTGAAGCCCTCGCCGATCGCGTGATCATCCTTGCCGGCGGACAGATTGTCGCCGACGGCACGCCGCTGGAGTTGTTGGCGCGCGCCGCCGGTGCATCGACACTGTGGCTCGCCGTCACTCCCCCTCCCGCCGGGCTACGCAGTGCGAGCAGCGGTGACTTCGATCCCGGGCGCCTGGTGCCGCAAGCGACCTTCGAGGGCCTGGATGGATCGATGTTTCGTTATCGCACCGCGGACCCCACCGCGGCGATTGTCGGCCTGGCCGATGCGCTCCGCGCCTCCGGCGCAACGCTCGACGACCTGCGGCTCAGGCGGCCGTCGCTCGAGGACGTCTACCTGCAGTTGTTGGGGCCACAGCAGGAGCCGACCGCGCCGATAGAGCAGCACACCTTTGCAGGAGCCCAATCATGATTCGCTCGACGCTCGCCCTGATTCGCGCCCAGCTGACCGAGATCCGCCGATCGAAGACGGCGTTGTTCTGGATGTCGGCCTTTCCGCTCGGCTTCCTGTTGCTGTTCGGCTTCGTCATGGCCAGGGGCGACGCCCGCGTGATGGCGATCATGATGCCCGGGTTATTGACCACCACGCTGATGTCGGCCGCGCTGTTCGGTGTGGCGTTGCCGCTCGTGCAGCAGCGCGAAATCGGACTGCTGCGCCGCCTGCGCGTGACCCCGGCGCCTGCGGCGGTGGTCGCTTTGGCGCATGGCATCACCGCCATCCTCACCGGCGCCATCTCGCTGGTGGTGCTGATCGTGCTCGGCGGCGCGCTGTTCGGCATGCAGGTCGCCGGATCGTGGGTCTCGCTGTTCGGCGTGTACCTGTGCGGCGCTTGCGCGCTCGCGCCAATGGGGCTGCTGGTCGGCAGCACCGCCCGCGACATTCGCACCGCGCCGGCCATCGCCAACCTGCTGTTCTTCCCAATGATGTTCCTCTCCGGATCGGCGATGCCATTCGCCGTACTTCCGGACGGAGTCAAGACGTTCGCGCGCCTGCTGCCCACCACCTACCTGAATGAGGCCTACTCGGGAGTGATCGTGCGCGGCGAGGGCCTGATGACGCTGGCCGGCTCTCTCGCGGTGCTGCTGGCGATTGGCGTCATCGGCATCGTGCTGACGTCGATGCTGTTCCGCTGGGAAGGCACCGAGCCAATCCCGCGCCGATCGCTGGCGATCATCGTCGCGGCGTTCACGGTCACGCTGGGCATCGCCGCCTTCGCCGCACCGGCGTTCAAGATGGGCGACATGCCCGGCGCCCGCCGCGTCGAAGCCGGCGCCGCCAGCGGCCAGGTGCTGGTGCTGCGCGGAGCCACCGTCCTGGACGGCCTCGGCAGCCGCATTGTCAATGCCCGGGTCGTGATTCGCGATCACCGCATCGCTGAGATGTCGCTGGACGACGACCGGGTGGCGCTGCCGGAAGGCGCGACAGTCGAGGACGTGCGGGGCCGGTTCCTCATCCCTGGATTGATCGACTCTCACGTGCACTGGGGCGGCAGCGGCGGCATTGGCGCGGCGCCCATCGAGATGACGGACGATCGTCGCGCCCACGATCTGCGGGCGACGCTGGCCGCCGGCGTGACCGGCGTGGTATCGCTGACCGACGACCTGAACGAGATGCGCACGCTCTCGAACAACGTGGCGGCGGCGAGGGTCGATGCGCCACGCACGTTCTACGCGGGGCCGTCGGTGACGGCCAGGGGGGGACATCCGACCGAGATGTTTTCGTTCATGCCGGGACTGGCCGACACGCTGACGCGGCAGGTGGAAACGCCCGAACAGGCGCGCGCGGCGATCGCCGAACTCGACCGTCAGCGCGTCGACCTGGTGAAGCTGGTGCTGGAACCGGGCTTCGAGGGTGAGCCCATGCCGCGAATGAAGGACGAGGTGTTCCGCGCCGCCATGGCCGAGGCGAAGGCCCGCCGCATGCGCACCACCGTGCATGTCGGAACGGATGCCGACGTGCGGCTGGCAATCGAGCTGGGCGCCAACGGCATCGAGCACACCGCGCGTGGTCTGACCGATGAGACCATCGCGCTGATGGCGGCGAAGAAGATCACCTTCACGCCGACGTTGGTGGTGCTCGACTGGGCCTGGAAGCGGGACGTCGTTCGCGGGAGCGATGCGGAGGCGCGTCGCCTCGCAATCCCGTCGATCATGTCGTCGTTGCTCGATCCAAAGTCGCCGCTGGCGGTGATGCTCACGGACGGCGAGCTGTCGCAGACCATGGCGCGCGCGTTCGAGGGTTCGATGCGGCAGACGGCGAAGGCGATTCGCGCCGGCGTACCGGTGATGGCCGGATCCGATGCCGGCAACCCGGTGACCTTCCACGGCATCTCGTTGATTCGTGAGCTCGAGTTGCTGGCGCAGGCCGGGATGCCGCTGACTGACGTGCTGAAGGCCGCCACCTCGCGGCCGGCCGATCGCCTGGGCCAGGCATCGCTCGGCCGAATCGCAACGGGCGCGATTGCCGATATCGTGGTCCTTGACGCGGATCCAACGGAAGGCATCAAGGCCTACCGACAGGTGTCGGGACTCTATCTCGGTGGGCGAAAACTGGATATAAAGGCCTTGCCATGACGTCACGACCGAAGGGGCTGCGCGATCTCGGCTGGGAGACGTACGCATGGCTGATCTACGCGCTGCCGTTCCTCTTCACGGCGATCTTTGGCCCGTTTGCGTCGGTGGAACGGGCCGTGATGGTGGCGTCGTTCGTGATCTTCCTGCCGCTGTACTTCGGCAGCTACCTCATCCGCACGCCGCACGTGCTGTGGATCACCGCCGCCCTCGATGTCCTGGGCGCGGTCAACTGCCAGTGGAACCCGTCCGGCTCCGTCTTCTTTGTCTACGCGGCGGCCTCGATTTCGAATGGCTTCTCGACCAGGACGGCCATGAAGGTGCTGGCCGGCCAGGTGTTGCTGAGCACGGCCGTGTCCTACGCCATAGGCGCCGAGTGGTGGGTCTACATGATGTCGATCGTCATTTCGACACTCGTGGGATCGCTCACCATCCAGGCGCACGCCAGGGAGGCTGGCGATGCGAAGCTGCGCCTGGCACAGGAAGAGGTCGAGCGGCTGGCCAAGCTCGCCGAACGGGAGCGCATTGCCCGCGACCTGCACGACCTGCTGGGACACACCCTGTCGGTCGTCGTGTTGAAGAGCGAGCTTGCACAGAAGCTGATGTCGCGTGACCCGGCACGAGCCGTCCAGGAGATCGCCGAGATCGAGCGGATTTCGCGGCAGGGGCTCGCCGATGTGCGAGAAGCGATCACCGGCTACCGTTCGTCGGGCTTGTCTGCGGAGATCGAGCACGTGCGTGACACCCTGACGGCCGCGGGCATCGACACGACCATCGAGGCTCGCGTCGTCTCGCTGGCGCCGGCGCAAGAGACGGCGCTGTCGCTCGCGCTTCGTGAAGCGGCCACCAACGTGATCCGGCATGCCGCGGCCACCCGCTGCCACATCAAGTTCTACGCGCAGGACGGCTCGGCGTTGATGGAAGTCCAGGACGACGGCAAGGGCGGAGATGCGCCGTTCGGCAACGGCCTGACGGGCATGCGCGAGCGCATCCAGTCGCTTGGCGGCGTGCTCCAGCGTGAGACCGCGCACGGGACGCGGCTGATGATCTCGCTGCCGTTATGAGCATCCGCGTCCTGATTGCCGAAGACCAGTCGATGGTGCTGGGGGCGCTGGCTGCGCTGCTCGAAATTGAGAGCGACATCGAGGTCGTGGCGCGTGCTCGCGACGGGCGGGAGGCGTTGGCGATGGCCGCGAAGACGGATCCCGATGTCGTGCTCACCGACATCGAGATGCCCAACATGACCGGCCTCGAGATGGCCGCCGAACTGCATCGCGCCCGGAAGGGCCAGCGTCCTCGCATCATCATCCTGACCACCTTCGCGCGGCCTGGGTACTTGCGCCGCGCCCTAGAGGCCGGTGCTTCTGGCTACCTGCTGAAGGATGCGCCCGCCGAGAAGCTGGCCGACGCGATCCGCGGTGTCCACCAGGGCCTGCGGGTCGTCGATCCGCAACTGGCCCAGGATGCGTGGGGGGACGGCGATCCGCTGACCGATCGCGAGCGTCAGGTGCTGCGCGCTGCGGAGGAGGGCCTTGCCAGCGCCGACATCGCCCGGCGGCTCAACCTCTCCGAAGGCACGGTCCGGAACTACCTGTCGGAGTCCATCGCGAAGCTGGGAGTGACGAACCGCATCGAAGCCGCCCGCCTGGCCCGCCAGCGCGGCTGGCTGTAACCGTGTTGTAACCGGGTTGTAACCGGGACTGGCACCTTAACATGGCGATTTGTTGCACTTTCTGCCACCGGTGGCAGAAACTGCAACAAATCGCCATGTTAAGGTGCCAGTCCCGGTTACATTTAACGGGCTGTGAAACCCCTGTTCGCCATCGCGGCGGCCGCCGGCCTGCTCGCGCAGCCGACGGCGCTCCAGAATCTGCTCACGCGAGCCTCGTCTGAATTCCCGGGCAAGGCCGGCGTCTGGGTCCGGCATCTCGCCACCGGTGAGACCGCAGGGGTGCGGGACGGCGA
Source organism: Alphaproteobacteria bacterium (assembly GCA_016869415.1). Lineage (GTDB taxonomy): Bacteria > Pseudomonadota > Alphaproteobacteria > CACIAM-22H2 > CACIAM-22H2 > VGEI01. The sequence goes on along the minus strand of VGEI01000144.1, from coordinate 75 downwards.
GATGTTCAACAGCGCCAGCGTCATCAAGATTCCGGTGCTGGTGCTCGCGTTCCAGCTGGCCGACCAGGGTGCGAT
>VGEI01000143.1 GCA_016869415.1 Alphaproteobacteria bacterium | reverse complement strand
GGGCAGCCGGTTCATCTTCGTCCGGCGGCGCCAGGGGCTGCGGCATGGGCAGGCTCACCGGCTGAGCCGCGGCTGGTGGCGAGATCGGGGAAGTAGGCGTCGCCAAGGTCGCAGCGGATGCCGCCGGCGTCACGGTTTCTGCTGGAGAACTGGCGGGCGGAGGCAAGGCGGCGCTTTCCACTACGCCGCGGGCCGGGGCACGCTCAACAGCGACCGGACGCGGCATCTGGGGGCTCGCCGTCGGAGAAGGCGGCGGCGTCGCCAATGACGATGCCGGATTGGGCGTCACGCCAGCCACCGGCGGACCGGCCGCCCCCGGCAGGGTCAGGGTCTGGCCGGCGTGAACCGCGTAAGGCGGGGCCAGCGCGTTCGCCCGGACTAGCTCGTTGGTGCCCAGCCCGTAGCGGCGGGCGATTCCGGCGAGCGTATCCCCCGGCTGTACCTGATGCGTCGCCTGACGCGGCACGTCGAGGCGCTGGCCGCTGCTCAACGCATAAGGCGGTTTGAGATTGTTGGCATCGATCAGGCTGCGCACCGGCACGCCGGCGCGCTGGGCCACGACGTAAAGCGACTCACCCTGCCGCACCACGATCTGACTATCGGCCATCGCCACGGCGGTGCGTGGCGTGGCGGCGGAAGGGGTCGCGGCCGAAACCTCCCCGCCGCCGACGGCCCGGACGATCGGGGCGGGCTCGCCGCTGCGCGCACAGGCGGCAAGCGTCAGCACGGCGGCCAGCAGAACGAGGCGCGACGAGTAGAACATCGCCCCAGGAAATACCTGTGCCGGAGAGCGCCGTCCAACGTTCGTCGCGACTTCAGGTTCCTCCTTAACTGCGGCTGACGCGCGGAAGCTGTTCGCGTTGAACGATAAATGCCTTGCCAAGGGACGAAAAAGATTTCCAGAGCTCGGCCAGCCGCCGGACGAGCCAGCGCCCCAAGGCACGCAGCCATCGATCCAACTCGCGGGCCTGCGCCCGCCGCGCCGCGCGCATGAGCTCATGAGTTTCCAGCCTGTGCATCGCCTACCTCCGTTCCGTTTCGCCGATTACGCGACAGGACTGTAGGCATGCGATGTTTTCCCGTATAGTGAATTATAGAGACATTATTATTCTTAAATCAAGAACAATGGAACTCTCCGATCTGCGGGTCTTCAGGACGGTGGTGGAAGCCGGCGGCGTGCTGCGGGCGGCGGACCGGCTGCACCGCGTGCCGTCCAACGTCACCACGCGCATCCGCAAGCTCGAAGCGGATCTGGGAGTAATGCTGTTCATCCGCGAGGGAAGACGGCTGAAGATCTCGCCGACCGGGCGGCTGCTCCTCGACTACGCCGAGCGGCTGCTCAACCTCGCCGACGAAGCGCGCGAAGCGCTGCACGACGACCGGCCGCGCGGCACGCTGCGCCTCGGCTCGATGGAGAGTACCGCCGCCGGCCGCCTGCCCCGCCCGCTCAGCCTCTTCCACCGGCGTCACCCCGAAGTGGCGGTCGAGCTTCACACCGGGGCCACCAGCCCGCTGATCGACCAGGTGCTGGCCGGAGAGCTCGATGCCGCTCTGGTCATCGAGCCGGTCGACGATCCGCGGCTCTCTACGGTGCCCGTATTCGTCGAGACCCTGGTGCTCGTCACCGCCGCCGGTCACCCGCGCATCCGCGCTCCGCGCGACGTGCGCAAGCGCACGCTACTCGCCTTCCATCACGGCTGCCCGCACCGTCAGCGGCTTGAGGAGTGGTTCGCCCAGGACGGCAAACCGCCGGAACGCCTGATCGAACTGGCGTCGTATCACGCCATTCTCGGCTGCGCTGCCGCCGGCATGGGTGTCGCCCTGGTGCCGCGCAGCGTGCTCGCCACTTTCGGCGAGAAGGCGCGGCTCAGTGTCCACCCGCTGGCCGGGAAGTTCCGCACCGCCCGCACCCTGCTGATCCGCCGCCAGGGCCCGCCTTCGGCGAAGTTCCGCGCCCTCGCCGCCGCCCTGGCCGACGGAACCTCGACGAAGGAGAGCAGCGTCTAGGCGCCGTTGGATTCCGGCGGCAGGCCTTCGACCATCGGCACGAAGCGCACCGGGGCGATGTCCTCGGTGACATAGCCCTGCGGTGTCATCGTCACCTTGATCAGCTTCTGCGTGCGTTTCTCGCTGCCCACCGGCAGGACCATGATCCCGTCCGGGCTGAGCTGGCGCAGCAGGGCGTCCGGGATCTCCGGCGGTGCCGCGGTCACGATAATGCGCTCGAACGGCGCCTGCTCCGGCCAACCGGCCCAGCCGTCACCGAGCTTCGCGGTGATGTTGTGCAGGCGAAGTTCCTTGAAGCGCGCCTCTGCCTCGGCCAGTAGCGGCTTGTAGCGCTCGATCGTGTACACCCGGCGGAACAGCCGGGCGAGAATCGCCGTCTGGTAGCCCGAACCCGTGCCGATCTCGAGCACCTTGAGGCGCTTGTTCGGCGCGATGGCCTGGCTCATCAAGGCCACCACCGTCGGCTGGCTCAGCGTCTGACCATGGCCGATGGGCAGCGCCGTGTTCTCGTAGGCCTGGTCGCGGAACTGCGGCGTGGTAAAGACTTCGCGCGGCACGCGCTCGATGGCGCTCAAGACCTCCGTGTCCGTAATGCCGGAGGCGCGCAACTCCATCAGGAGGCGGATGCGGTGGTTGGGCGTGCTCACTTCAACGTCTTCTTGAGCCGCCGGAGCAGCGCCTGGTGGGTCAGGTCGAGGTAGAGAGGCGTGGCCGTGATCCAGCCCTTGCGGATTTCCGCGATATCGGTGCCCCTGCGCACCGACGCCTCTTCGCGCACCGAACCGATCCAGTAGTAGGGCACGCCGCGCGGGTCGACATTCTCTTGGAGGTCGTCGCCGATCTTGTAGCGCCCGGCCGGTGCGGCCACCAAACCCTTCACGGAGGCCGCGACGACATCGGGAAAATTGACGTTGAACAACACGTTGTGCGGCCAGCCGCCGTCGCGCGCCAGCGCGCGAAGCAGGCGGCGAACGGCCGCGGCGGCATGATGCTCGGCTGTCGCCCATTTTGCGGGGTGCGGATTGGTCAGGTGCTGTGAGAGCGCGATGGCCGGCACACCGAGCATGGTTGCTTCCATGGCTGCGGCGACGGTGCCCGAATAGGTGATGTCCTCGCCGAGGTTGCCGCCACGGTTGATGCCGGACAGGCACAGAGTCGGTTTCCGGTCCTTCAGTATCTTGCTCACCGCCAGCATGACCGCATCGGTCGGCGTGCCGTCGACGCAATAGCGGTTGCCTTTGAGCTTGCGGATACGCAAGGGCCTCCGGATCGTCAGCGAATGGCTGACCGCGCTCTGCTCGCTCTCCGGCGCCACCACCCAGACGTCGCTGGACAGGCTGCGCGCCACCCTCTCTAGGATCTTGATGCCGGTCGCGAGGTAGCCGTCGTCGTTGGTGACCAGGATTCGGGCCTTCGACAGATCAGCCGGCACTTCAAAGAAACCCGTCACGGGCTAATGACCTCGACGCCCCCCATGTAGGGTTTCAGAGCCCCGGGCACCCGGATGGTTCCGTCCTTCTGCTGGTAGTTCTCCATCACGGCGATCAGGGCCCGCCCGACAGCAATGCCGGAGCCGTTTAGCGTGTGGAGGAACTGTGTCCCCTTCCCGCCCGGCGGGCGGAAGCGCGCGTTCATCCGCCGCGCCTGGAAGTCGCCACAGTTGGAGCAGGAGGAAATCTCGCGATAGGTGTTCTGCCCCGGCAGCCAGACCTCAATATCGTAGGTCTTGCGCGCGGCGAAGCCCATGTCGCCGGTGCACAGCACGATCGTGCGGAAGGGCAAATGGAGGCGCTTCAGCACCTCCTCGGCCGCCCCAGTCATGCGCTCGTGCTCCTCGTTCGACCTGTCCGGCTGCACGATAGAGACCAGCTCGACCTTGTAGAACTGGTGCTGGCGCAGCATGCCACGCGTGTCCTTGCCCGCCGCCCCGGCCTCGGCCCGGAAACAGGCGGTGAGCGCGGTATAGCGCCGCGGCAAGGTCGTCTCCTCGACGATCTCATCGGCGACGAGGTTAGTCAGCGCTACCTCAGCCGTCGGAATGAGCCAATGGCCGTTACGCGTCTGGAACAGGTCGTCGGCGAATTTCGGCAGGTTGCCGGTTCCATAGGCTGTCCTGTCACGCACCAGCACCGGCGGATCGACCTCTGTGTAGCCGAACTCATCCGTGTGCAGGTCGAGCATGAACTGGCCTAGCGCCCGATGCAGCCGTGCCAGGCCACCGGAGAGCACAGTGAAGCGCGCGCCCGAGATCTTGGCCGCCCGCTCGAAATTCATCAGCTTCAACCCCTCGCCGAGATCGGCGTGATCCTTGGGCGGAAAGTCGAATTTAGTCGGCTCTCCCCAGCGGCGGATCTCCTTGTTGCCGCTCTCGTCGCTGCCATCCGGCACATCCTCAGCCGGCAGGTTGGGGATTACCGCCAGGCGGTTCTCGAGTTCGGCGCCGAGCTCTTTGTCCTGCGACTCGGCAGCCACGATTTCGTCCTTCAGGCGTGTCACCTCCGCCATCAGGTCGGCCGCGTCCTCCTTCTTGGCCTTTCGCTGGCCGATTTCCTTGGAGGCTTGGTTACGCCGTGCAAGGCGTTCTTGGGCCGCGGTCTGGGCAGCACGACGCTTGCCGTCGAGTTCAAGAATCTCCGCCGAGACGCCCGGAAGCCCGCGGCGTTTCAACGCCGCGTCAAAGGCTTGAGGGTTGTCGCGGATGAAGCGGATGTCGTGCATGAGCGGTGCCGGACGATTCGTTAATGCCGCAGCTTATACGTTTCGTTAATCGTGTCGTCCACTGTTGCAGCGTTTTCGACGGAGAGGAATTAGCGAATAAGCAACTCATTGCCGATAGGAATCGGTGAGCGCCGGAACCAACCGACGCAGCACCACCCGGAACCCGATGTCCTTCGCCGCCCTCGATACCTCGAAACTGTCCCTCGACAACGGCGCCACCCGTACCGCACTGCGCAGCGTCCCCGCGCAGTGGGCCAACGCCTTCAATGCCGGCGATATCGACCGGCTGGTCGAGCTTTATGACCCCGAAGCGATCAAGTTCCCGGCAAGCAGCTTCACACCGGTCGTCGGGCTCGGCGCATTGCGCCGCTATTACAGCAAGCCCGATTGGAGCGGCGCCAGCATCGGGTTGAAGGACGATACCTTGGTCCGCATGACCGGCGAACGCTCAGCCTTGGTCGCCGGCAGCTACCAGTTTTCCCTGCCCCTGAGCGAGACGGTGACGTCGCTGCACGTGCGTTACAGCTTCGTCCTCGTGCGCCACATCCGCAGCTGGCGCATCACGCACGATCATTCGTCCCTTGTCCCGCCGGCGCGGGACTGACGGTCACGAGCGCGAAAGGTTGAAATCGGTCTCCGGCAACGTGGGTACGGCCGTCGTGGTTGACGCCGCCGGGGCCGCCCGGGTGCTGGCCGTCTCGGCTGCCTTCTCGGCCTCTTCTTCGGCCGCCTCACGCCGCGCCTTGGCTTTCTCCATGCCACGGACGATCCAGATCGTTGCCTCGTAGAGAATGTACATGGGCACGGCGAGGCTGATCTGGCTGAAGACGTCCGGCGGCGTCACCACACCGGCGAAAGCCACCATGCCGACGATGGCGTAGCGCCGTTTCGCGGCCAACCCTTCGGAGGTGACGATGCCCACCTTGCCGAGCAGAGACAGCAGGACCGGCATCTCAAAGCTGATGCCGAAAGCCAGGATAAGTGTCATGACGAGCGAGAGGTACTCGCTCATCTTGGCTTCAAGCTGGATCGGCAAGGCGCCGTCGGCGGCGGGCACCTCGAAGCCGATGAAAAACTTCAAGGCAACGGGAAGAATGAAGTAATAAAGGAACCCTGCGCCGAGAAGGAACATAAACGGCGTCGCGACCAGGAAGGGTAGGAACGCCGAGCGCTCGTGCTTGTAGAGACCGGGGGCAACGAACAGCCAAATTTGGCTTGCCACCACCGGGAAAGCGACGAAAGCAGCGGTGAAGAACGCCACCTTCATGTAGGTGAAAAACGCTTCCGTCGGGGCCGTATAGATCATCCGCCTGTTGCTCTGGCCTTCGAAGGCTGCGCGCAACGGCTCTTGCAAGAACTCAAAAACGTAACCGCTGGTGAACCAGCCGGCGATCATGCAGACGACAAACGCCAGGATGGAATAAACCAGCCTTTGCCGCAGCTCGATGAGATGCGACATCAATGGCATCTTGTGATCGTCGGCCGGATCGGTCTCGGCGGGTGACGGACTGGCTTCGGGCAAGGGATCGCTCGGGTTGGCGGCGCCGGCCTAGGCAGGCTTCGGCGGCGGTACGCTGGGCGCGGCCTCGGCCGGCGCGATCGCCGCGCCGTTCTCCGCAGAGACGGCCGGCGCGGGCGGCGGTGGAGCGTCGAGCGAGAACTCGGGCGGGGCGAAGGCCTTGTTGAGTTCGCCCTTCGGGTCGATGCTCTGCTCGATCTGCCGCGTCAGATCGCCCGAGCCGAGGCGGTCTACCTCGCCCTTGATCTTGTGGATCTCGCTCTCGCGAATCATGTCGTCGACGCTGCCGCGGAACTCGCCAGCCAGCGAGCGCGCCTTGCCGGCCCACTGCCCCAGGGTGCGCAGCGCGTTGGGCAGCTCTTTCGGCCCGATGAAGATGATCGCGGCCGTGCCGATCAACAGGATCTCGGTCCAGCTCAGGTCAAACATCTATTCCGACCTCCCGCAGGCGAAGCGCGGCTGTGGCCCTGACTAGACCTTCGCCGGGTCCTTCGGCTGCGTAGCCGGCTGTGCCGCGGAAACCTGCGGCGGCGGGGGCGGAGGCTCCGTCTTCGTCGCTTCGGCCTTGTTCTCCTCGTTAATATCCTTGAGGCCTTCCTTGAACGCTTTCACGCCCTTGGCCATGTCGCCCATCAGCTTCGGGATCTTGCCCGCGCCAAATAGCAACAGCACGATGACCAGCACGACGAGCCAGTGCCATATGCTGAACGAACCCATGATTTGCGCTCCCTAATTCTGAACCCGCGCGTGCGTGCCCGAATACTTCGATATCGAGGCTAAAGTGTGGCAAATCCGCCTCGCTGCCGCAATGGCTTGCGTGGTGTTCCTTATGTGGCTTTCCAGCACACAAAAGCAACCTCTCCGGTAACCCATCGGCGCACCAAGCGGCATGCGCAAAACGGCCAGGGTCAAGGTAACCGGCACACCCCGGGGACCGGGGTGTGCCCCACGGCCACGCACCAGCTGGCCGGACGGGCACCGCCGCTTGCGCGGAAGGGCTGCCGCGCCTAGCCTCCCCGCCTACGCTGGTTATCGGCGGATAAAGAACGGGGTACGGGAGGACATCATGCGGAATTCACGGATGCGGAGGCTCGCCGGCGCAGTCGCAGCGATAGCCCTTCTCGGATGGACGAACGGGGCGGTCGCCCAGGAGACGCAATTGCGCACCATGGTCTTTGCCGGGATCCAGAACCTCCCGCTCTTTGCCGCCGAGGCCAAGGGCTTCTGGGCCAAGCACCAGCTCAAGATCGAGCAGCTCATCGCCCCCAACTCCGGTGAGCTGCGCAACGGCCTGGCCGAGGGGCGTTACCAGATCGTCCATGGCGGCGTCGACAACGCCGTAGCCATGATGGACGTGGCCAAGGTCGATATCGCCGTGCTGATGGGCGGGGACAACGGCTTCAACAGTCTGATGGTGCAGTCCGACATCAGATCCTATGCCGACCTCAAGGGCAAGACGCTGGCGGTCGACGCCGTCAACACGGCCTACGCGCTGGTGCTCTACCAGATGCTCAAGAACCAGGGCCTGCAGCGCGGCACCGACTACCAAGTGAAACCGGTCGGTGCCACGGTAGTCCGCGCCAAGGCAATGATCGAAGACAAGAGCCTCGCCGCCGGCATCCTCAACCTGCCCTTCTCGATCCAAGCCGAAAAGGCCGGCCTGAAGAACATGGGCGCCGCCGTCCAGTCGGTCGGCCCCTACCAGGCAACCGCCGGCTGGGTGCGGCGCGACTGGGGCAAGCAGAACGAAGCGGTCGTCGTGCGTTACATCCGAGCCTATGTTGAAGGCCTGCGCTGGGCGCTCAACCCGGCGAACAAGGCCGAGGCCGTAGCGCTGCTCGCCAATGGGCTCAAGGTGCCGGCCGACGTGGCCGAGCAGGCCTACACGGCTGCGGCCGATTCCAGGCTCGGCTTCGCCAGGGACGCGGCGTTCGATCTCGAAGGCTTCCGCAACGTGCTGAAGATACGCGCCGAGTTCGAGGGCGGCGGGGCCGCGCCGCCCCCGGCCGAGAAATATCTCGACCTGTCCTACTACCAGAAGGCTCTCGCCGGCCTCGGATTCTGATCTGACCGTTCTGACCCGATAGGGGCGCGCTCCGCACCGGCGCAGCGCGCCCGGGGGGATGTCATGGCAGCCATCATTCAGCGGCTCTGGCCGCAGCACCCGCCTCTCAACCTGTTTATCGCCGGCGCCATCGCGGTGCTGGTCTTCCATCAGGGCTGG
>VGEI01000142.1 GCA_016869415.1 Alphaproteobacteria bacterium | reverse complement strand
TGGTTGACCAGGAACCCGGGCGTGTCCTGGCAGCGCACGCAGGCGAAGCCGATGCGCTTGGCGACCGTGACCAGCGTGTCGACCACCGCCGGGTCGGTACGCACCGCGGCGATCGCCTCGACGATCTTCATCAAGGGAACCGGATTGAAGAAATGGAATCCGGCCACGCGCTCGGGCCGCTTAGTTCCGGCGGCGATCTGGGTGATCGACAGCGAGGAGGTGTTGGAAGCGAGGATGGCGTCCGGCGCGACGATGCCTTCGAGCGTCTGGAAGAGCTTCTGTTTCGGCTCGACCGCCTCGATGATCGCTTCGATCATCAGCTTGCAGCCGCCGAATGCCTGCAGATCCTTGGCCTCCCGGACGCGCGCCGCCGCCTTGTCCCCAGCCGCCTGCGCCAGCTGCCCCTTCTCGACCAGACGGGCGATCATCTTGCCGACGAAGCCGATGGCCTCGGCCACAGCCTCCGGCTTGGCGTCGTGCAGCAGCACCGGGAAGCCGGCGAGTGCTGCCACCTGGGCGATGCCCCGGCCCATCATGCCGGAGCCGACGATGCCGATGGGAAACTCGGCCGGTTCGATGTCCATTCAGTTCCGTCCTTCGAGCAGGCCGCGTGCCACGACCTGGGCCTGGATTTCCGCCGCGCCCTCGAAAATATTGAGGATGCGGGCGTCGCACAACACGCGGCTGATCGGATACTCGAGCGCGTAGCCGTTGCCGCCGTGGATCTGCACGCCGTTGTCGGCATTCGCCCAGGCGACGCGCGCCGCCAGCAGCTTGGCCATCCCGGCCTCGATGTCGCAGCGCCGCCCGAGATCCTTCTGGCGGGCGGCATAGTAGGTGAGCTGGCGAGCCGCCATGGTCTCCGCCACCATCCAGCCGATCTTCCCCGCCACCCGGGGAAAGCCGAGGATTGCCTTGTCGAACTGCCGCCGCTCGCCGGCATAGGAGAGGGCGAGCTCCAGTGCGTTCTGGGCGACGCCGACGGCGCGCGACGCTGTCTGGATGCGGGCCGATTCGAAGGTCGCCATGAGCTGCTTGAATCCCTGCCCCGGCACGCCGCCGAGCACGGCGGAGACCGGCACCTCGAACCCGTCGAAGCCGATCTCGAATTCCTTCATGCCGCGATAGCCCAGCACCTCGATCTCGCTCCCGCTCATACCCCTGGCGGGAAACGGATCGGCGTCGCTGCCGCGCGGCTTCTCGGCCAGCAGCATCGACAGGCCGCGATAGCCGGGCTCCGCCTCGGTGCGTACCAGCAGGGTCATCAGATCGCTGCGGGCGGCGTGGGTGATCCAGGTCTTGGCTCCGGTGATGCGATAGACGCCGCCGTCGCGCACGCCGCGGGTCTTGATCGAGGCGAGGTCCGACCCCGCCCCCGGCTCGGTGAACACCGCGGTGGGCAGGATGACTCCGCTGGCAATCAGCGGCAGATACTTCTCCTTCTGCGCCGGCGTGCCGGACTGGCGGATTAGCTCGGCCGCGATCTCCGAGCGCGTGCCCAGCGAGCCGACACCGATATAGCCGCGCGACAGCTCCTCGGAGACGACACACATGGCCAGCTTGCCGAGACCGAGCCCGCCTTGCGCCTCCGGCACGGTGAGACCGAAGACCCCGAGCGCCGCCATCTGCTCGACGATCTCGATCGGGATCAGCACGTCGCGGCAGTGCCAGTCATGGGCGTGAGGCGAAATCTTCGACTCGACAAAACGCCGGATCTGCTCGCGGAACAGCTCGAGCGCCTCGTCCTCAACCGCCGGCGCACCGAAATGCCCGTCGGCCGCCAGCCGTGCCAGACGCTCGCGCACGGCACTGGTATTGCCGCGCGCTATCAGCGCTGTAACGGGCACCAGAACCCGGCGGATCTCCGCATCGTCCAGCCCGAGATCGGCCGGGCGGGCGATCTCGCCCTGCGACAGTGCGATACCGCCCTGCAGCTGGGCCAGATATTCGCCGAAGGTAGCCTGGAGGATCAGCCGCTCCGCCTCGCCGAGGCGCCCGCCCTGCTCGAGCCGCTGCGCCCAGTCGAGCAGCCGGCGCAACGCTTCGACATAGGTCGAGATCCAGGCGAAGCCATGCGCGGCGAATTGGTGCTCGTCGAGCCGGGCGCCGTCGACACGCCCGTCCTTGACGACAGCGCCGCCGACCGCGGCGCGGGCCAGCCCCAAATAGGCGTCGGCCGCCGCGAGGCCGGCGCGGCAGACCTCCAGCAGACCGGGCAGCTCGACGGTAGAAGCTGAGGGGGAAGAAGGCGGGCTAGACGGCATCAGCGACTGGATAGTCCAACCCGCCGCGGTTCGCCAGTGCGCGCCGGGCCGCCCCGACGCGCACCGGGGACGGGCTTTACTGCGGCTTCAGGCCGATGGCTTTCACCAGCTTGAGGTAGCGCTCGACCTCGCGCCGGGTGAAGTCCTGGAACTCCTCCGGCGTGTTGCTCAGCGGCTCGGCGCCGTTCTTGTCGAGCATCTCCTTGAACTCGGGCGACGGCACGATCGCCCGGAGCTCCTGGGCCAGCCGGTCGACCACCGGTTTCGGCGTGCCGGCCGGGGCGTAGACACCCAGCCAGAGGGCCGCCTCGAATCCCGGGTAGCCGAGCTCCGCCACGGTCGGCACGTTGGGCAGGGCCGGCGAACGCTTGCCCGTACCCACCGCCAGCGGCCTGATCTTGCCGCTGCGCGCCTGCTCCAGCAGAGCCGGCATCGAACCGAAGATCGCCTGCACCTCACCGGCCAGCAGCGCCACCTCTGCCGGCCCGTTGCCGCGATAGGGAACGTGAACCATCTTCAGGCTGGCGGCGTCAGCCATCATCTCCATGGCGAGATGAGTCGCCGTGCCGTTGCCGGCCGAGGCGTAGTTCAGCTTGCCCGGTTCCTTCTTCACCAGGTCGACGAACTCCTTCAGCGAGGTCGCCTGAACCTTATCGTTGACCACGAGCAGATAGGGCGTAATGCCGACCAGCGAGATCGCAGAGAAATCCTTGATCGGATCGTAGGGCAGCGTGGCGTAGACACCGGCCGCCACCGCGTGCGTGCTGGTCGTGCCGAGCGTCAGGGTGTAGCCGTCGGCCGGCGCCTTGGCGGCCAGATCGGTGCCCAGCGTGCCGCCGGCACCACCGCGGTTGTCGACCACGACCTGCTGGCCGAGGCGGTTGCTGAGATTCTGGGCGACGATGCGGCCGATGATGTCGGTCGAGCCCCCCGCCGGGAACGCCACGATCATGCGGATCGGCCGGTTGGGATAGGCCTGTGCGTGGACGGTTTCGCTGGCGGCGAGACAGGCGGCAGCTGCCAGCAGCCCCGCGGCGGCACATCGCGCGAATGCCATGGTTTCCTCCCCTTGATGGACCGCAACGAGCCTAGTCGCTGGCATCGCCAAAGGCCAGCGCGGACGAAGGCCTCAGGTGTCCCCGGCGAACCGCAGACGAAGACCGGCCCGCAGGCCCGGCGACACGCACCACGCCAGCCCAGCCAGCCCGATTCCGCCGAGCGGACCGAAGTAGTGCGGCACGAAGAAGGCGAGCCCGGCGAGAAACAGCAGCAGACGCGCCGGCCGTTCCAGCGGTCGCCTGTAGTGGCCCTCGACCGCGGCAGCCAGCAGCAGCACGCCGAGCGTCGCCGTCAGCGTCGACAGCAGGATGCTGGTCCACGATCCTTCGAGCAGCAGCGCCTCACCGTAGGCAAAGGAGAAGGGGACGATGAATGCCACCAGGCAGAGCCGGCAGGCGCTCAGCGCGACGTAGAGCGGATTGGCCTGGGCAATGGCTGAGGCGGCATAGGCCGCCACCGCCACCGGCGGCGTCACGTTGGACAGCACCGCGTAATAGAGGATGAACATGTGGGCGGCGAGCAGCGACAGGCCGAGCTTGGTCAGGACCGGAGCCACCAGCACCGCGGTGAGGATGTAAGACGCCGAGGTCGGCAGACCGAGGCCGAAGAGGATGGTGATGACCGCCGTCACCACCAGCGACAGGAAGAGATCGGAGGCCGTGAGCAGCAGAACCAGATGGCCGAACTTGGTGGCGAGACCGGTCATGGTCAGGGCGCCGACCACCAGGCCGGCTGCGGCGCAGGCCCCGGTGACGGCGGCCATGCGCCGCGCGGTCTCCCCCAGGGCCTCGAAGACCAGGCGCAGGGGCAGGATACCCTGACCGGCGAACGGCGTGGTGATCAGGCAGGCGGCGATGGAGATCAACGCCGTCAGCGTGGCCGAGAGCTCCAGCACGATGCCGACGCACAGTACCGCGATGGGAAACAGGAAGAACCAGCCCTTGAGCAGGCTGTCGCCGACGGTGGGGATATCGCCGCTGTCAAGACCGCGCAGACCGAGGCTGAGCGCCCGAAGGTGCACCTGGGCGTAGATGCTGACGTAGTAGAGGAGTGCCGGGATGGTCGCGGCGATGGCGATCTCGGCGTAGGGGATGCCGGTGAACTCCGCCATGATGAAAGCCGCCGCACCCAGTACCGGCGGCGCCAGACTGCCGCCGGTCGAGGCCGCGACTTCGATGCCGCCGGCCAATGCTGCGGGGTAGCCGAGTTTCTTCATCATCGGGATCGTCACCGAACCTGTGGTCACGACGTCGGCGACCGGGTTGCCGGAAATCGTGCCAAACAGCCCCGACGAGACGACGCCGATCTTGGCCGGGCCGCCGGGTGCACGGCCGGTGAAGGCCGCCGCGAGATTGAAGAAGAACGCCCCCGCCCCCGTGGCGTTGAGCAGCGCCCCGAACAGCACGAAAAGGAAGGCGAAGGTCGCCGCGACACGCAAAGGAGCGCCGAAGATGCCCTCGGTCGTGAAGACCATCAGGTCGAGAAAGTGCTGATGGTCGATCGGGCCGTGGCCCAGAGCGCCGGGCAGCCCGTCGCCGAAAAGGTTGTAGAGCAGGATGAGCACGACGAAGCCGGTGAGCCCGATACCGGTCGTGCGCCGCGACGCCTCAAGGGTCAGGAGCAGGAACGAGGCGCCGAAGAAGACGTCAGACGGCGTCAGCAGATCGAGCAGCGAAATGCGGTTGCTGACGTAATCCGCGTTGAGCCCGAAATAGATGCCGCAAGCGACGCTGAGCGCGGCAAGCCCGAGGTCGTAGAGGGGCACGCGCTTTTCGGCCGTCTCCACCGAGGTCCCGATGGTGACGAAGACCAATACCAGCATGGCACCGAGGAAGATCGCCGTCAGAACATAGAGACCGGGCTTGCCGAGGATAGAAGCGGCCACCACGCCGACGGCGATCAGCGCCCCATAGACCGTGACAAAGCGATCCCAAGCGGGAGACAGCTCGCGCGACAGGCCGGTGGCGAACGCCTTTTCGACCGGCGACATGGGTTCCCGCCCGGCCCCCTCACAGCCGGAGCTTGCCGCGGTCGACGGCATCGCCCGCCTCGGCGATGCCGGTCAGGTAGTGGTTCCAGACGATGAGATTGATACGGCACGCCTCGACCACCGCGTCTTCCATGGCCAGGCGCGTGGCGTGCTCGGCCACGGCGTTCCAGCCGAGATTGGAGTGCTCGATATCGGCCGCCTCGTGCAGTTCGAAGAACTCCAGCTCCTTGTCGCTCAGCCCGAACAGCCTACCCCAGCGGTGGCGCTCGAGGCCGAACCAGCCATGCTTGCGCCGGATGCCAGTGCCGTAGCCCGGAATGTTGACGCGCTCGGCGCAGGTGTTGGCCACCAGCCCTTCGAGCCAGTGCCGGTTGCTCATCAGCGCCTCCCACGACAGCCAGCACATGCGCGTGCTGGGCAGCGGCTGCGCCTTGCGCATCTGCGCACGCCTGAGGCCGATGCGCGTACCGAGATCCTCGAGGATCGCCCAGTGCGGCCGGCCGCCGCCGTGCTCGTGGTCGGCGATGATCTCCTCGGCGCACGCCCCGATGATCCGCAGACGCAGATCCCAGTCCGGCGTGTTGGTGGCGACGCGCAGCTTGAGCACGGAGTTGCGCTGGCGGGTGTTCAAGCGATGCTGCATCGCGAACATCTTCGCCCGGCCCTCGGTCATCTTCTCGTTGAAGAACCGGCAACTCCCTGAGAACTCGTCGACGACCCTGTCGAGCCTGGCGAGAACGCTGCGCCGCGACATGATGAACCCTCCCCGCTTCCTGGCCGCGAGCATGCGGGAGCTGGGCGGCGGAAGTCAAACATACCGTCTACGGAGCAATTTTCCGCGACAGCGCGCGCCGCGGGTTGCTATGATCGCCGTCTGATTTCGTGGGGAGGAACGCCGCTCATGAAAAAGCTCTTTGTCGCGTCCGCCGCTTTTCTCCTGGGCCTGGCCGCGGCCGGCCCCTCGGCCGCGCAGCCCTACAACTACAATCTCGCGGGGGCCAGCGCCGGCGGCCTGTGGACGACGGTCGGCACCGGTTTCGACAAGGCGATCCGCGCCGCCTACCCCGGCTCCAGCATCACCTACCAGACCTCGGGCGGGGGCTTCGCCAATGTCGGCCTGGTCAGCACGGGCAAGGCAGACCTTGCCATCGTGCACGACGCCGAGCTGCGTCTCGCGGTCAACGGCGAGGAGCCCTTCCGCACGCCGTACCGCAACCTGCGCGCCATTGCCGTGATGTACAATTTCGCGCCGGCCCAGTTCGTGCTCACTAAGGCTTTCTCCGAGCGCTACGGCGTTACCACGCTCGAGGAGATCGCCCAGAAAAAGCCGCCGCTGCGCGTCGTACTCAACCGGCGCGGCAACATCGTCTACGACATGACCAAGGTGGCCTTCGAGGCCTCGGGCATCGCGCTCGACGACATCAAGAAGTGGGGCGGCGAGGTCATTCTGGCGGCGTCGCAGGAGGGCTCCGACCTGATGCGCGACCGGCGCGCCGACATGTCGACCAACGGCGTGTTCATCGGCAATTCGGCCATCGTCGAGACCGGCAAGGCCGTTCCCTCGATCATGGTTCCGCTGTCGGAAAAGACGATCAAGGCCGTCAACGACAAGCTCGGCACGCAGTCCTTCACCATCAAGGCCGGCGCCTACGACTGGGTGCCGCGCGACGTGCCCACCGTGACGCTGAGCGCGCTCATCGTCGCCGACGAGAAGTTCAACGAGGCCGCCGCCTACGGCCTGACCAAGGGCCTGCTGGCCAAGCTCGACGAGTATCGCAGCATCCACAAGGCCATGGAGGCAGTGACCCCGGCGATGCTGACCAGCAGCCAGGCCGTTCCCTATCACCCGGGCGCGCTGCGCGCCTATCGCGAGGCGAAGCTGGTCAACTAGTCCGCCGCCGCTTTCCTGCGGCCGCCCGCCGGCCGGAGCCCGGCCGGCCGGCTTCGTCTCACCTTGGCCCCGCCGGACCCATGAACGCGCGCCGTACCGCGATCGATCTCCCGGCGGCATCGCTCATGGTAACCCTCTGCGCCGTCTGGGGCCTCAATCAGGTCGCCGCCAAGCTGGTCAATGCCGGCATCTCGCCGCTGCTGCAGGCGGGCCTGCGCTCGGCGGTCGCCGTGCTGCTGCTCTGGGCCTGGTCGACGCTGCGCGGCGTGCGTCTGTTCGAGCGGGACCGCTCGCTGCCCGCCGGCATGCTCATCGGCCTGCTCTTTGCCGCCGAGTTCGCCTTCCTCTTCTGGGGGCTGGAATACACCACAGCCTCGCGGGCCGTCGTCTTCCTCTACACGGCACCGTTCTGGGTGGCCCTTGGCGTGCACCTCCTGGTGCCCGGAGAACGCCTGTACCGCGCGCAGATCACGGGCCTGCTCGCCGCCTTCGCGGGGATCGTCATCGCCTTCGGCGACGGGCTGAGCTTGTCGAGCGGCTCGCAGCTGATCGGCGACGCCATGGTCCTGGCGGCCGGCATGCTCTGGGGCTCGACCACGATCGCGGTGAAGGCGACCCGTCTGGCCCAGATCAGCGCCAGCAAGACGCTGTTCTACCAGCTCGGCGTCTCGGCGGTCGTATTGCTGCTGCTCTCGCTGCTGCTCGGCGAGCGCGGCGTGTTCGCCGCGACGCCCTTCATCTGGGGCGCCTTCGCCTTTCAGGCAATCATTGTCGCCTTCGTCACCTACCTCGCCTGGTTCTGGCTGGTGGCGAACTATCCGGCCGGGCGCCTCTCCGCCTTCACCTTCCTCACGCCGCTCTTCGGCGTGATCGCCGGCGCCCTGCTGCTCGATGAGCCGCTCTCGGCGGGACTTCTCGTCTCGCTGGTCCTGGTCGGCCTCGGCATCTGGCTGGTCAACCGTCCACCGCCCGCCCCGGCCAAGCCGGCGACATGAGCCAGTGCGGAAAAATCCAAGAAAACCGTAATCTGGCCTCTTCCCCGGAGGCCGGTGAGATCCTAGCTTGAGCGCAACAGAAGACCGTCCCGGCGACGGTCACAGCCTAGCGAAGGGAGAAACGCGATGACGCTCGGAAGCCGCCTCTTGCCTCGTCGAGCGCTCCTGCAAGGGAGTGCCGCAACGGTCGCTGCTAGCGCTCTGACGGGCCCCTGGCTGGCCCCTGCCTCGGCGCAGGCCGGCTTCCCGTCGCGCAACATGAAGGTCGTCATCCCGAC
>VGEI01000141.1 GCA_016869415.1 Alphaproteobacteria bacterium | reverse complement strand
CAGCTCCTTCAGAGGATCCTCGTGATCGTCTATACGCAAATCCAATGCCGGATAGTCCTCGGTCGTGTAGATGAGCAGTGCAGCCGACTGCTTGCCGCGTTTGTCGCCGCCTGCCGCCTCGCCCGCCTCCAGCGCGCCGATCAAGCGCTCGGCGAAGGACAGAGTACTGCCCTTCCCATAGGCCTCCGCAGTGTCCTCGATCACCCGGGGTCCGGCCAGCATGTTCCCAGCCACCGAGAAATTGTCGCGCACCAGATGGCCGCACCAGTCGATGCAGTCCGAGCCGGTGTGGGCGGCGATCCGGCCGCGCGCGTCGATCATATGAAGCTGGCGCTGCTCGCGGCCCTTGTCCGGCTTGGTCAACGCATTGATGACTTCTGCCGGAGGCACATCCTCGGCCAGCAGATCCAGGCCGCGCAAGTAGAGCGGGTTGATCAGCGCCTGCGTGGCCAGCGCGCCGACACCGCTACGGGCGTAGGGGCAGAGGGCACCTACAGCGAAGAAGCGCGTAGCGACGGCTACACCAAACGCTCCGCTGACATCGCGCGCCACGATTGACCAGGTCATGAGCTCCCCAACTCCAGGCCGGCGTCTTCGCACGACCGTCACGGCGGAGCTTTAACACTCGCGACCGTGCCGCTCAAGCCAATGGGCCACCATCAACCCTGGCGGGCGGAGGCGCATCTCGCAAAGGTCCGGCTTGCTCCCATCGACACAGGCCCCCATAGTTAAACCGTATTGGCACCGATCTTACGGGACGGCACGAAGGCATGACGGACGCCATCCGCTTTCTTCTCAACGGCGAGGCTCGTGTAGTCGAGGGTCTCGACCCCACGACGACAGTGCTTGAGTATTTGCGCGGCAGGGAGCGGCTGTGCGGCACGAAGGAAGGCTGTGCGGAGGGCGATTGCGGCGCCTGCACGGTGGTAGTCGCCGAGCCCGATGACAATGGCGCATTGACCTACAAGGCGGTCAATTCGTGTATCCGCTTCCTACCCACCCTCGACGGCAAGCAGCTGATCACCGTAGAAGGGTTGAAGGGTGCGGACGACGCTCTGCATCCGGCCCAGCAGGCGATGGTCGACTGTCACGCCTCGCAGTGCGGCTACTGCACGCCGGGATTCGTCATGTCGCTGTTCGCGTTGCGCCATACCAATCCGAGCCCATCGCGTGAGGACATACTGCAGGCCCTCGCGGGCAACCTCTGCCGCTGCACCGGCTACCGGCCGATCATCGAGGCGGCGACACGGATGTACGATAGCGGGTCCGGCAACGCCTTCGACGCGCCCACGCGCCAGACGGCCGGAAGAATGGGTCAGTTCGATCGCTTGGTCGGCCTGCGTTACGAGGCGAACGGCCATGAGTTCATCGCACCGCGCAGCCTCGACGAGCTGACCGCAGTGCTCAAGCAGCATCCGCAGGCGCATATCCTCGCCGGCGGCACCGATTTCGGCCTGTTCGTCACCAAGCAGCACCGGCGCTTCGACCGCCTGATCTATCTCGGCGAGGTTGCCGAGCTGCGCACGGTGACGGAGAGTACCACGCATGTCGAGCTTGGTGCCGGCGCCACCTGGAGCGCTGTCCTGCCGTTGTTGGACCGCCACTGGCCGAGCTTCGGCGAGCTCATCCGGCGCTTTGCCTCGCCGCCGATTCGCAACTCGGCGACCCTCGGCGGCAACATTGCCAACGCCTCGCCGATCGGCGATGGGCCGCCGCCGTTGATCGCCCTGGGGGCGAGTGTCCTGCTGCTCGGGCCCGACGGCGAGCGTGAGCTGCCGCTGGACGCCTTCTTCCACGACTATCGCCGGACCGACCGGCGGCCCGGTGAGATCGTGGCGCTGATCCGCCTCCCCCTTCCCGTCCCGGGCAGCGAATTCGCGGTCTATAAAGTTTCCAAGCGGCTCGACCAGGACATTTCCGCGGTTTGCGGCGCCTTCGCGCTGCGGCTGCAGAACGGGCTTGTGGCCGAGGCGCGGCTGGCCTTCGGCGGCATGGCGGCGACACCCAAACGCGCCCGGTTGGCAGAGAACGCGCTTGTCGGCCGGCCGTGGAACGCGGCGACGGTCGAGGCGGCGGCAGTGGCCCTGGCTCGCGACTTCACGCCACTTGACGATATGCGGGCTTCGGCGCGCTACCGGACGCTGACAGCGACGAACCTGCTGCGCCGCTTCCATCTCGAGACGACCGGGGCCGCGAACGCGCGGATTGCCTATGGCTGAGACTTGCATCGAGGGCGGCGTTAGCGCAGCGATCCCACATGACAGTGCGCACAAGCATGTCTCTGGCGAAGCGATCTACACCGATGACATCGCCGAGACGCCGGGCACGCTTCATGCCTATGTGCTGATGAGCCCACGCGCCCACGCACGCATCAAGTCAATCGAGGTCTCGGCCGCTGCCGTTGCACCCGGCGTTGCCGCCGTGGTCACCGCCGGGGACATACCCGGCAAAAACGATGTCGGCCCGATCTTTTCTAACGAGCCGATCCTCGCCGCTGGAGTCGTCGAGTACATCGGCCAGCCGGTGTTGGCAGTTGCGGCGACGTCGATTGCGGCCGCCCGCGAGGCCGCCCAGCGCGCCCGCGTCGAGTACGAGGATCTTGCGGCGGTGCTATCGATCGAAGCGGCGCTGGAGGCGAAATCATTCGTCGCCCCAGCGCACGAAATGAAGCGCGGCGACGCGGAGCGCGGCCTCGGCCGCGCTCCGTTGCGCCTCAAGGGCGAATTCCGCATAGGCGGGCAGGATCATTTCTACCTCGAGGGCCAGGTGGCGGTGGCCGTGCCGCAGGAAGACGGCGACATGCTCGTCTTCTCCTCGACCCAGCACCCCAGCGAAGTGCAGAAGATGACTGCCCGGCTGCTGGATGTGCCCGCTCACGCCGTCACCTGCGAGGTGCGGCGCATGGGCGGCGGCTTCGGCGGCAAGGAGACGCAGCCCGCCATCATCGCCGGCATCGCCGCGGTGCTAGCTCGCAAGGCGGGAAGGCCGGTGAAGCTGCGCCTCGATCGCGACGACGACATGCTGATCACCGGCAAGCGTCACGACTTCCTGATGCGCTACGACGTCGGTTATGACGAGCAAGGCCGCCTGTTGGCGCTCGACATGATCCTGGCGGCCCGTGCCGGCCATGTCGCCGACCTGTCGCCCTCGATCGTCGACCGCGCCCTGTTCCATGCCGACAACTGTTACTTCATCCCCGACGTTCGGCTGATCGGTTATTCCTGCAAGACCAATACCCAGTCGAACACCGCCTTCCGCGGTTTCGGCGGGCCGCAGGGCATGCTGGCGATCGAGAACATCGTCGATGAGATCGCCCGGCGCCTCGGCAAAGAACCGCTGAAGGTGCGTAAGCTCAACTACTACGGGACCACGACGCGCAACGTCACGCCCTACTACCAAGCGATCGAGGACAACGTTATCCATGAGATGACAGCGGCACTCGAGGCCTCTTCCGCCTATGTAGCCCGCCGGCGGGAGGTCGATTCCTGGAACCGCGCCGAGGCCGTACTCAAGAAGGGCCTCGCCTTCACGCCGGTGAAATTCGGCATCTCTTTCACCACGACTTTCCTCAACCAGGCGGGCGCCCTGGTGCACGTCTATTCCGACGGCTCGGTGCAGTTGAATCACGGGGGCACCGAGATGGGCCAAGGCCTCTACATCAAAATCGCCCAGATCGTGGCCGAGGAATTCCAGATTGACGTCAGCCGGGTGAGGATCACCGCCACCACGACCGCTAAGGTACCGAACACCTCGGCCACGGCCGCGTCGTCGGGCACCGATCTCAACGGCATGGCGGCGCTGACAGCGGCGCGGGAAATCAAGAACCGGCTGACCGCCTTCGCCGCGCGCCATTTCCAAGTGCCCACGGCCTCTGTCCGCTTCATCGCTAATCGGGTGGAGGCCGGTGAAAACACAGTGAGTTTCGGCGAGTTGGCCGGCCTCGCCTACAAGGCGCGAGTCTCGCTCTCCTCCACCGGCTTCTACCGCACGCCGCTCATCCATTACGACCGCAGCACCGCCTCCGGGCGGCCTTTCTTCTACTTCGCCTACGGCGTGGCGGTGGCCGAGGTGGTGGTCGACACCCTGACCGGCGAGTACAAAGTGACGCGTGCCGATCTGCTCCACGATGTCGGACGCTCGATCAACCCGGCAATCGATATGGGCCAGATCGAGGGCGGCTTCATCCAGGGTATGGGCTGGCTGACCAGCGAGGAATTGTGGTGGGATAAAGCCGGAGCCCTGAAGACCCATGCGCCCTCCACTTACAAGATCCCAGTGGCGCGAGACCTGCCGGCCGATTTCCGAGTGCAAATCTGGGAGCGCGGTGAGAACCCGGCCGAGAGCGTCCACCGCTCCAAGGCGGTTGGAGAGCCGCCGCTGATGCTGGCCAATGCCGTCTTCTTCGCGCTCAAGGACGCTGCGCATGCAGCGGCCGGCACCGTACCGAAGCTCGACGCGCCGGCCACGCCTGAACGCGTGCTTCTGTCGATCGCTGACGCCCGCAGTCAAACAAAGCTGCTGGCGGCTAACGCGGAATGACGCCCTCCCTGCCCTGGCTCGAGGCACTGGCGGCCTTTCAGGCGCGGGGCGAGCGCTGTGTCCTGGTTACCGTTGCCGAGCTCCAAGGCTCCGGCCCGCGGGGTGCCGGGGCCAAGCTCGTGGTGACTACCGATCAGCAAGTCGGCTCGATCGGGGGTGGCCACCTCGAACACAGGGCCACCGAGATCGCGCGGGCGATGATCGCCGAGCGAGCAGGCGAGGCGAAGCTTGAATCCTTCGCGCTGGGGCCGGCTCTGGGCCAGTGCTGCGGCGGCAGGGTGACGATCCTGCTCGAGCCCTTCGCCCCCACGGATTTCTTCGTCGCCCTGTTCGGCGCCGGGCATATCGGCAAGGAAGTCGTGCAGGTTCTGGCCGGCACAGGTGCCACCATCCGCTGGATCGACTCCCGACCCGAGCAGTTCCCGGCGATACCCCTGCCCGACCTCACGGCGGTGGCAAGCGAATATCCCGTCGACGAGGTCAAGGATCTGCCGCCCGGCGCCTATGTCCTGGTCATGACCCACAGCCACGACCTCGACTTGCAGATCATCGAGGCGCTGTTCCGGCGCGGCGACTGCCGCTATATCGGCCTGATCGGCTCGGCGACCAAGCGCCGCAATTTCGAGACGCGCCTGGAACGCAAGGGTTTCAGCGCCACCCAGATAGCCTCCTTGCGCTGCCCGATCGGTATCGAGGGCATTGAGGGTAAGGAGCCGCGCACGATTGCCATCGCAGTTGCCGCGGAGCTTCTACTATCGCGCGACGCGGCCCGGACGGCAGCCACGACAGAGAATGCGAGACCGGCTATAACGCCGGCATGATCATCGCGATCGCGCTCTATTCGCTCGTCATAGCGGCGATAGCCGGTGCCGGTGCCTGGCTCATGGCCCGCAACCGCGTCCTGATGGACGAGCCTAACGAGCGCTCGTCGCATGTGGTACCCACGGCGCGCGGCGGTGGTGTGGGTATCGTCGTCGCCTCGCTGCTCGGGTTTCTGGCGCTCGGGATTCACGGCCATCCGACAGTGATCCGCGATCCGGGCTTCCTAGGCGTGCTGCTCGGTGCGCTGATCGCTGCTGCTGGCGGCCTTGCCGACGACGTGCGCTCGCGCTCCTATTCTTTCAAGCTGGGCTTTCAGGTCGCCGCCGCCGCGCTCGCCATGGCCTGCGGCCTGACGATCGACCGTCTCTATTTTCCCGGAATCGGCCCGCTGGCGCTCGGCTGGTTCGCGCCGGCGTTGACACTCCTCTGGCTGGTCGGGCTGACCAACGCCTACAACTTCATGGACGGCATCGACGGGCTTGCCGCCGGAACAGCAGTGGTCGCCGCCGGTTTCCTCACTGTGGCCCTCATTGTGCTTGGTCAGATCGACGTCGGTTCGGTCGCCTCGACCCTTGCCGCCGCCAGCCTGGGCTTTCTGCTGCTCAACCTGCCACCGGCCCGCGTCTTCATGGGCGATGTCGGCAGTCAGTTTATCGGCTTCGCTCTCGCCGCCCTCGCCATACTGATGGCCCGCGAGGATCCCACCGGCACGCTGATCTACGTCGTGCCATTGCTGCTCTTCCATTTCGTCTTCGACACGCTGTTCACGGCGTTCCGCCGCTGGCGCGCCGGAGAGGACGTCACCGCGGCGCACCGCACACATCTCTATCAGCGCCTGACCCATGCCGGCTTCGGCCATGGCCGGGCCACGCTGGCGCTTTGTGCCATCGGTGTCGCGCAGGGGCTGGGCGCCCTGTGGCTGGTGCAGAATCAGCCAGCCCTGCGCCTCGCCATCTTCGTCCCCGCATTGGCGCTGCAGATCGTCTACGCCCTGGCGGTGACGCGCTACGAACAACGAGTAATCGAGTAGAAAGGGGAGAGCCGTGAATCTGGGACTCAAAGGCAAGGTAGCGCTCATCACCGGCGGCAGCCGGGGTATCGGCAAGGCGGTGGCCAAGGAGCTGGCGCGCGAAGGCGTGAGCGTGGCGATCGCCGCCCGCGATTCGGCGACGCTGGAATCCGCGGCGGCGGAGATCGCCAAGGACACCGGCGCCAAAGCCAAGGGCTACAAGACGGATACCGGCGATGACGCGGCTGTGAAGGCTCTGGTCGCCGCGGTGGCGGAGGATTTTGGCCGCATCGACATCCTAGTCAATTGCGCTGCCCAACCGGGTGGCCAGGCCAAGCCTCCTGCCCTCCCCGAAATCACCAACGAGGCCTTCTGGGCCGACATGAACGTCAAGGTCATGGGTTATCTGCGCACGGCACGCGAGGTGGCACCGCTCATGGCCAAGCAGGGCGGCGGGCGGATCGTCAACGTCAGCGGCCTCGCCGCGCGCAACACCGGCTCCACCATCGGCTCGATGCGCAATGTCAGTGTCGCTGCTCTCACCAAGAACCTCGCCGACGAGCTGGCGCCGCAGGGCATCTCCGTGGTCTGCGTGCATCCGGCCCTGACCCGCACCGAGAAGACCGCCGGCGTGGTCGAGCGCCAGGCCAAGGCGCAAGGGCTCAGCCAGGCCGAGATCGAAAAGAAGATGGGTAGCAAGAACCTCACCCGCAGGCTGATCACCAGCGAGGAAGTGGCCGACCTCATCGTCTTCCTCGCCTCGCCGCGCGCCGTGACAGTCAACGGCGATTCGATCGCCGCAGGCGGCGGCCAGCCGGGGTCAATCCACTATTAGGGATCAGGCCGCTTGTAGGCGTCGGGGTCGATCTTCTGCATCGTCATCCGGATCTGCGCCTCGGTAAGCGGGCTGAAGCCGAACTTCCGGTAGAGATCGTGCGCGTCGTCGGTAGCCAGGCTCCAGCGACGGATGTTCTACAACTCGGGATGGGCGAGCGCTGCGGCCACCAACCGCTTGCCCAGGCCATGGCCGCGATTGGGCTCCAGGACGAAGACATCCAGCAGGTGGGCGATGACAGTGCGATCGGTAATCACCCGAGCGAAGCCGACCTGCCGGCCGCTAGCCGCTTCGTAGGCGCCGGAGCACAGCGAATGCTCGATGGCCCGCGCCACCCGCTTGCGGCTGACGCCGTTGCTCCAATAGGCCCTGTGCAGGAAGCCGTGGATGATATCGAGATCAAGTCTCGTCTTGTCGTCGCTGATCGTGAACCCGTCGCCGCTCATCGTCTCACCCGGTGAATTCCTGAAACACTATCGCATGGCTGCGGTCCGGGCTGATAATCTGGGGTCATGAGCCAGCCTCTTCGCACCGGTGGCGTGCCTAGCCTGGACGTGCGGCCGCTCTCGGGCGCCATCGGTGCCGAGATTCATGGTGTCGACCTGTCGTGCGAGTTGGACGACGAGACCGTGGCAGCGATCCGGCACGCCTGGCTCGACCATCTCGTCATTTTCTTCCGAGACCAGACTCTGACCCCGGCGCAGTTCCTAGCCTTGGCCGGGCGCTTCGGCCAGCCCGTCGAGTATCCTTTCGTCAAAGGCATCGAGGGTTTCCCTGAGGTGACGCCGGTCATCAAGCTGGCGCACGAAACCATGAATTTCGGCGGCGTCTGGCACAGCGATACGGCCTATCTCGAGACGCCGCCGCAGGGCACGCTCCTGATTGCCCGTGAGGTGCCGCCGGCCGGCGGCGACACGCTGTTCTCCAGCCAGTACCGGGCCTATGAAACCCTATCCGAGGGGATGCGCCGGCTACTCGACGGACTCATCGGCGTGAACGAATCCGCCAAGGCCGATGCGACGCGCACGCGTGAGGACGGTAAGGACGGGACGGTCAAGAAACGCTTCGTGGCGGAGCATCCTGTCGTGCGCACGCATCCGGAGACCGGGCGGCGCGCGCTCTACGTCAATATCGGCCACACAACGCGATTTGCTGGCATGACCGAGGCCGAAAGCGCGCCTCTGCTTGGCTTCCTGTTCCAGCACCAGATCCGGCCCGAATTTACCTGCCGCTTCTCCTGGCGTCCCGGCTCGATCGCCTTCTGGGACAACCGCTGCGCCCAGCACTACCCCATCAACGACTATCACGGCTATC
>VGEI01000140.1 GCA_016869415.1 Alphaproteobacteria bacterium | reverse complement strand
TGCCGTCGTGGCCTTGCAGGCCGCGCGCTCGCAGAGCTCGCGCCCTTTGCCAGGCGTGGGGCAGCCCGCAGGGGCTGCCCCACGTCCGGGCTCAGCTTCCGCCCGCACCGCGGCATGCAGGCTGAAGCCATCGATGTCGGCGCACAGGGGCTGGCGCGCTGGTCCCTCGCGCGGCATCGCGCCCCTGCGCGTCAGCACCTTCTGTGCGGGGCGTCTCATATGAACGCGTTTCTCGGCTTCGCGTCATCCGCGCGGCTGCCGCTGAGGTCGCGGTCCCGGCAGCACAGACACGCGGAATCCAGCGCAGCCTCGGAGGCGAGCTCAATTCTTCAACGAAGTCGAACTAAAGCTTTAGAACGTTTCGCTTTCTGAATCTATGAAGACCTGTGATAGTCGTTGCCATGGCGACTTCTAACGCTTTTTCCAGCGGAACAGGCAACGAATCATGGCTCAACAAACAAGCACTCGACACTATGTGGACGATCTGGCGAGGGGCGAGACCCGAGATCGGCCGACGGCAGAGGTGGTGCCCATCGGCATGTCGCGACAGGGACTGCGCCAGGAGTCGCGCCATGCCTTCATCGAAGGCATGCGGCATGTCGCCGCGTCCGTTACCGTCGTCACCACGGACGGCGTCGCGGGCCGCCACGGCGCGACGGTGAGTGCGTTTTCCTCGGTATCTGCTGACCCGCCGACCGTGCTCGTCTGCCTGCGCAGCGCAAGCCGCATCTGCGCGGCGGTCCGACGCAATAGTGTTTTCACGGTCAGCGTACTGCCCGAGCAGCTCTGCGACGTGGCGCAGGCATTTGCCGGTGAATTCGACACCACCCTAGCCGACCGGTTTGAAGGGATCGGCATGGAGCGCTTTCCAGGCCTTGCGCCAGGCATCGAAGGCGCTTCGATCTTTGCGTGCACCGTCGCCAAGTTGATTGAGCAGCACACCCACACGATCGTGATTGGTCATGTCCTGCACGTTGCGACGGCGCGGCAGCCTCCTCTCCTGTACCACTGCGCGGCGTATGGACGGGTTCGTCGCAGCGAAGTCTTCAAGCGAGCCTGAGAACAAGACCAGCGCGTTCAGATGCGTTAACGAACACACCCAATGGACTTCAACATTCACTTTTCCATGTCCTACCCCGGTCACGCCTATGGCGGCGTCCGGTTCTTCGCCGATCTGGTGGAGCAGGCCCAGCTCGCGGATCGCCTCGGCTTTCGGTCAGTCTCGCTGACTGAGCACCACCTGATCGACCTCGGACTCACGCCCGCGCCGCTCATGGCCGCGGTGAAGATCGCCGCACACACGCAGAGCGTCGACATCATCACCTCGGTCGTCGTCCTGCCGCTGCATGACATGCGCACCTACGCGGGCGAGGTGGTCATGGCCGACATCCTCACCAATGGTCGACTCGTGCTTGGCATCGGACGCGGCGGATATGCATACGAGATGGAGCGCCTGGGCGTCCCCATGGCGGAGACGCGGGAACGCTTCGATGAATCGGTCGATGTCCTGCAGGCGCTGCTGACGCGCGAGGACGTCTCCTGGGACGGCAAGTACTACAAGTTCAAGCCCCTGACGGTAATGCCGCGGCCGACGCGCCCGGGGGGGGCCCGCATGATGATGGCGGTAATGAACCCGGAAGGCATCTACGCCTGCACCAAGAAGGGTTTCAGCATCCTCACTACGCCGCTGACCGGCGACATGGACCAGTTCCGTGCCCAGGTGGACGCCTTTCATCGAGCCAAGTCCGAAATGGGCGAGGCTGCTCGTGACCAGATACTGAGCGTCTCTCGCGCGGCCTTCGTCGTGACCTCCGACGCGCATCGACGTGCCAAGCTCGAGCAAGCGCAGGTGCACTATGGGCGTCTCGACAACATGTACACCGGCCCCGGCCTCGTGGATCAGGGCATCGTGCGCTCACTGCCGCGTACACAGACCGTTGACCAGCTGGCGCAGAACATCTTGGTGTGCACGGCCGCCGAGATGGTCGATCGGCTGGGACTCTTTGCACAGCTAGGGGTCGATCGCGTGAGCATGGTGCTGAATTTCGGCTCCTCCCACCAAGAGGCGCTCGAATCCATCCAGCGCATCGCCGAGGACGTGATGCCGCACTTCCAGCGGGCGCGTGTGGGCCGCGCGGCCGTAGAGGCGTGAGTAGCGCTGCCGGTGACGGTGACGCACAGCGCCAGCATGCCGGGCCTGCGCGCGGCGCGCCGAGCCGGCATCCTTAGATTCGCTTGAACTTGTCGTCCACTAGCCAGGGGAACAGCAACTCGCCAACCTCGCGCCAGACGAGGTAGAGCGTGCGCTTGAAGGTCGGGGCATCCGCGACCCGCCTCAGCGACTGGTCCCGAAGGTAAGGAGCGACCATCTGTTCGGGCAGATACGCGGAGCCGCCGTAAGCCAGGATGTGTTCGAGCGCCCAGGAGCTGACCGAGAACGTGATGCTGGCCGTCTTGGCATGGGGAAACGCCAGCGCGTGCTGCCGACGGAAATCGGTGCCGAGATCCACATAGACGTAATTTGGATCCCAGTCGCTGCCGGTGCGCGGCTGGCTGCTCACGTGGACGATCTCCTCATGCATGCAAGCCCTCGAGGCCACGCCCGGTGCCGAAATCGGCTCGTGCGTCATTGCCGCATCGGTGATGCCGGTACCTAACCAGGCAGCGATCTCCGCGCGTCGGCCCGGCCGGGCCTCGTAGGCAATGCCGGGGTTGTCCTGTCGCACGGCGTACAGCCATGTCTTGCCTGCGTCGTGCCAAAGGTCGAACTCGCACGCAAAACTGAACAGACCCGAATAGCCTTCGGGCAGGTTGATGGCCTTGCGCGCCTGCATCCAACCGTTCACCATCAACTCGGCGTGCGGACGCAACTCGAAGCCGGCCCTGGTCATGCGCGTGCCGCGGCGCGAGCGCACCAGGAGTTGGCAGTCAAGGGCATCTTCGAGCGCATCAAGGCGAGCCGTGACCGTTGACTGGGTCACATGGAGGCGCTCAGCTGCCTTGTTGAGGTTGCCAGTCTCGAGCACCGTGAGGAACGTTTGTAGGAACGTCAGATTCAAGGCCACCCCTTAATTCGATGTTCCTGAATCATATGTCAAAAAAGTTTTGCTTTCAAGATTTTGTCTGCCAGTTCAAACTCAAAATTTTGTCTGCCAGTTCAAACTCGGTGAAAGACACAGATCCATGGTCTAAGTCAATAAATCGTCTGTCAGCTCAATGAACTTAGGAGACATCGCCATGAACAGAGATCGACTCGACGTCCAGCGTCTTCCCGTGTCACGCCGCGCGTTCATGCTGGCCTCGGGCGCGCTGGTCACGCCTACGCTGCTTCCCTGGGCGGTCATGGCGCAAGGTCGCCCGCTGAACTTCCTGACCTGGGGCGGGCGCTTCGGACAAGGAGTGCGAAAGGCCTTCTCCGATCCGTTCACGGCCAAGAGTGGGGTCGTCATCAATGACATCACGCCCTACAACTACGGCCGCTTTGTCACGGCGCTGCAGAACCGCAACCCCGAAAACTTCGACTTGGCCTGGTTCTCCGACGAGGTAGAGCCGGCGCGCGCGGGCGCCATGGGGCTGCTCGAGAAGCTGGACTATTCGCTGCTCCCGAACGCCCCGAAGGCGTTGGCCAGCGCGCGCCAGGAGTTCGCGGTCAGCCCGTACGTGACGACCTACCAGGTCGGCTTCCGCGCGGACCGCTGGCCGACGAAGCCGCAGTCCTGGGTTGACTTCTGGGATGTGGCCAAATTCCCCGGCGCCCGGTCCATCGGCACCAACGTCATGGGCGTGCTCGAGGCCGCGCTGCTGGCCGACGGTGTGGCGCCGGCAGCGCTGTATCCGCTGGACGAAGAGCGGGCCTATCGTAAGCTCGCGCAGATCAAGCCCCACATCCGGCTGTTCCACAACACCTCGGCGGCGCAACCGGCGCGCCAGTCGCTGTACCAGGGCGACCTCGCCATGATGCTTTCGTGGAGCGCCGACTTCATCGCCCAGAAGGCGGCCGGCAAGCCGATCGACGTTATCTGGAACGGCGGCTTCTACTTCAGCCCCTCGGTGGGCATCGCCAAGGGCTCGCCGTATGCGAAACAGGCGCACGCCTACCTCGACCAGTTCTTCCAGGAACAGGCCGTGCTGACCTTCGTGCGCGAGTGGCCGACCACGCCGGTGCTCGCTTCAGTGGCTGCCGCCATGACCGAGCAGGAGCGTCAGCAGACCGCCGCCGGGCACCTGGACAAGATGATCAACCTGAACCGCGCCTACTACCTGCAGCATCAGACGCGCCTGCAGGAACGCTACGACGCTTGGCGCGTGATGTGAGCTTCGCGGGATCGGCGCCGGGGCGTGCCGTCACCGATCCGACCTTATCGCGTGGCGCGCCGGTTGAAGTCAGCGAGCTGCGAAAGCTGTACGGATCGGTCGTGGCGCTGCAGGCGGCAACGCTGTCGGTGCGGCGGGGTGAGTTCGTCTCGCTGCTCGGCGCCTCGGGCAGCGGCAAGTCGACGCTGCTGAAGCTGATCGCCGGCCTGGAGCGGGCGACCTCGGGGTCCATCCGGCTGGGCGGCGTCGACGCCACCGGCCTGCCGTCGGAGCGCCGTGGCATCGGCATGGTGTTCCAGGACTACGCGCTGTTCCCGACGATGACGGTCGAAGCCAACATCGCCTTTCCGCTGCGCATGCGCGGCGTGCGGGGCGACGAGGCGAAGTCGCGCATCGCCCGCGTTGCCGAGATGCTGCGCCTCGAGCCGCTGCTCGCGCGCAAGCCGTCGCAACTGTCGGGCGGGCAGCAGCAGCGTGTGGCGATCGCCCGGGCCATCGTCTTCGATCCGCAGATCCTGCTGCTCGACGAGCCGCTGTCGGCGCTGGACAAGAACCTGCGCGAGCAGACCAAGGGCGAGATCAAAGCGCTGCACCAGCGCCTGGGCCTGACCATCGTCTACGTCACGCACGACCAGTCCGAAGCGCTGGCAATGTCGGATCGGGTCGCTGTGATGGATCACGGGCGCATTGTCGATGTCGATACGCCGCAGGCGCTGTACGCGCGCCCGCGCTCCGGCTTCATCGCCCAGTTTCTCGGGCAGGCGAACCTGCTGCCGGTGACCGTGCTCGACCGGTCGGGCTCAGGGTACACCGTCGAGTCCGTCTGGGGGCCGCTGTCGATCAGGGCGGAAAACGTCGCGCTGGAGCCCTCTGCGGGACCAGGCGCTCGCGGACTCGCCGTGCTGCGTCCTGAACACCTTCGCATCGCCGACGAACCGGCCGGTGACGGCCGGCCGCGCGTCCGAGCGACGGTGGCGCAAGCGCTCTACAACGGTTGCGAAACCATTTATCGCGCAACCTGCGAAGCGAGCCAGCTCTCGCTGGCCTTGAAGGAGACCCGGCCCGGCAGCCGCAGCTACGCAATTGGCGAACACATGCAGGTCGAGGTCGATCCTGCCCACGTCGTGGTGGTCCCGGCGCCGCGGGACGGGACATGACAGCGGTCGCGGTGCGCCCGCCCTGGCACCCCGGCCAGTTCCTCGTCGGCAACGCGAGCCTGGTCTGGCTGGTGCCGGGGCTGGCGGCGGTGGCGGTGCTGTTCGTGTGGCCGATCGCCAACCTGCTGCTCGTCAGCCTAGATGTCGCGGCCGGGACGAAGAGCCCCTATCTCGCCGTCCTGACAGAGCCGATCTACCTGCGCGTGATTTCCAACACCGCGGTCTCCTCGCTCGGCACCACGATCGTCTGCCTGCTGGTGGGCTACCCGACGGCCTACGCTATCCACGTTCTTCCGCCGCCCTGGCGCCTGGTCGTGCTCTCGTCGGTGCTCTTCTCGTATGCGGTGGGCACGATGCCGCGCGCCTTCTCGTGGATCGTTCTGCTCGGCGACCGCGGCCTGGTGAACCAGGCCCTGATGAGCGCCTTCGACCTGCGCGAGCCGGTGCAGATGCTCTACAACCAGGCCGGGGTCATCATCGGCATGACGCACGTCATGCTGCCCTTCATGGTGCTGACCCTGCTGGGCGCCATGGCACGGGTGCCCGACCGCCTGGTTCCCGCCGCGCGCACCCTGGGGGCCGGGCCGCTGCGCGCCTTTGCGCTGGTCTTCCTGCCGCTGACGATGCCCGGCATCCTGGCCGGGATGATGATGACCTTCATCTACTCGCTGGGCTTCTACGTCGTGCCGGCCGTGCTCGGCGGCGCGGGGCAGACCACGGCCGTGATGATCCTGCGCGACCTCACGGTGGGTCAGGGTCGATGGGGCATCGGCGCCGCCCTGTCGATCACGATGATCGTGATCTGCATCCTGGGTGCGGCCGTGTACGTGTCGCTAGCGCGCATCGGCGAAATCGAGGAGTACTGATGTCGCTCGCCCGCATCGCGTTCGCGTTCGTCTCGGCCATGTTCCTCGCCTGGGTCGTCGTCTACGCAGCGGCGCCGATCCTCGTCGGCGCCAGTGTTTCGGTCACTGGGGGCGACTTCCTCGCCTTTCCACCAGACGGCTTCTCGGGGCGCTGGTACGCCACCATCTTTGCCGATCCGCGCTGGCGCGCGGCCTTCCTCAACAGCATCGTCATCGCGGCGCTGTGCACGGTCGTCGCCACTGCGCTCGGCACGCTGACGGCCTATGGCATCGCATCGGCGTCGAACCGGCAGCTGCGCCGGGCGCTCGTCGTCTTGTTCATCCTGCCGCTCGCCGTGCCGCACATGTCGCTCGCGATGGCGCTGTATCCGGTGTTCGCCAGGCTCGACCTCATCGGTACGCACGTGGGCGTGGCTCTGGCCCAGGCGCTGTATTCGCTGCCGCTCGTCGTGCTGGCGGTGCTGGCGGTGATCCGGCGCCGCGACCTGCAGCTCGAGCGGGCGGCGCGCACCCTCGGTGCCGGGCCGATCGCGGCGTTCCGCCTCGTTGTCCTGCCGCTCCTGAGTTCCGGCATCGCGGTCGGTGCGGTGCTAGCCTTCATGACGTCCTTCGACGACGTCACCGCGCCGATCTTCCTGTCGGGTTCGACCGCCGGCACCCTGCCCAAGGCGATGCTCGACGCGCTGGCGCTGAGCAGTGACCCGTCGGTGATGGCCGCCTCCACCGTAATCGCACTGGTCGGGCTGACGCTGTTCGCGCTGGGTGCGGCGCTGTCCAGGCGATCGGAGCGCTCCAAGTCTGCGCCGGCCGCGGCCTGACCCGCGCCCCGCTTTCCGCATTCCCGTTCCCGTTGAGCGAGCACGCTTGAAGAGGTCTCCATGAGCCACCCCATCGACGACATCACCATCGACGCCCTGTGCATCCCCTGCCCCGAAAGGCCCTTGGTCGAGCGCTGGCGGCGCGGCAACGTCGGCTGCATGCACGTCACCGTGGCCGTCTGGGAGGACGCGCGTGAAACCATCGGCACGCTCGGGCGCTGGCGCCGCTTCATCGATGCGAACGCGGACCTTGTCGCCGCCGCCGCTTCCGGCGACGAGATCCGCTCGATTGCCGCAAGCGGCCGCACCGCCATCGTGTTCGGATTCCAAAGCACCTCGCCCTGCGAACACGACATCGACCTGTTCGGCACGTTCCGGCAACTCGGCGTGTGCGTCATGCAGCTGACCTACAACCTGCAGAACTTCATCGGCTCGGGCTACTGGGAAGAGCGCGACAGCGGCATCTCATCGCGGTTCGGGCGCAAGGCGATCGAGGAGATGAACCGGCTGGGCATCCTGATCGACCTCTCGCATTGCGGCGACCGCACCACGCTCGAGGCCATCGAGCTGTCGGCACGCCCGGTGTCGATCACCCACTCCAACCCGCGCGAGTACGTCGGCGCATCGAACTTCGGGGCCGGTCGGCTGCGCAGCATCGAAACGATGAAGCTGCTCGCCAGCCGTGGCGGCGTGGTCGGGCTCAGCCCGAACCCGCACATGTCCAGGGAGCGTGACAAGGGCACGCGCGCCGACTTCTGCAATCTCGTCGCCTGGATGGTCGAGCGCATCGGCATCGACCACGTGGGCATCGGCACGGACTACTGCCCCGGACATCCCGCCAAGGTGCGCGATTTCTGGCGCTACGGCAAATGGTCGCGCGAGGAGGTCACCACCCCGATCGCTGCACCGGGCGAAGGCTGGCCCGAATGGTTTCAGTCGACTGCCGATTTCCAGGCCATCCGCGCCGGCCTCCTGGCCCACGGCTTCACCGAGGCCGAGGCATCGAAGGTGATGGGCGGCAACTTCTTCCGGTTGTTCTCCGACGGCTTCGAGCCCAGACCATGAGCCGCGCAGACGAACCGTCGAGTGCATAGATTCTTTTGCTGTGGCTTCCTCGTTTTCTGCGAAGAAGTTCAGTGGATGACGCTGGCGTAGACGTTCGGGAAGTGGTGCTCGCGCAGGTACATGGTGGTGACCTGCGTTGAATCCTGATCCAG
The DNA here is from genome assembly GCA_016869415.1 of Alphaproteobacteria bacterium. Lineage (GTDB taxonomy): Bacteria > Pseudomonadota > Alphaproteobacteria > CACIAM-22H2 > CACIAM-22H2 > VGEI01. The sequence goes on along the minus strand of VGEI01000140.1, from coordinate 151 downwards.
TTGCAGTGAGAGTTTTAAGTCTATCGTAGAGCTAATGCAGGTTCAATCGCTGGTTCACCTCCTGGGGCGTTGGGATTGGTGGGAATAGGCTCTGATGCAACGCATGATGTGTTGTTGAATCGATAGTCCAAGATGCAGGTGCCGGTGGTCG
>VGEI01000139.1 GCA_016869415.1 Alphaproteobacteria bacterium | reverse complement strand
TCCGTGCCGCTCGGCAGCGGCCGACGCACCTTGAGCTATCTCGGCGCTGGCGATCATTTCGGCCTCGAGGAGACCTATCAGGCGTGGAAGTCCGGCGAGCCGGTTTACCTGAAGCGCTCGCTCACCGCGCTGGGCTACGTCGACGTTCTCCGTGTGCCGGCGCATGTCCTCGAAAAACACGTCTTCCCGAGCCTTCCCGCCCCGGCGCCCCTCGCGTCGCTCGAACGGCCGATCGCCGATGACGCGTTCGTCGAATGGCTGGTGGACGAGCGGTTCATCAACAGTACGCAGGCGATGCTGATCGACTTGGATCGTTGTGTCCGCTGCGACGATTGTGTCCGCGCATGTGCCTCGACGCATGGCGGCAACCCGCGCTTCGTGCGCCACGGCCCTGTCTTCGACCATTGGATGGTTGCCAATGCCTGCATGCATTGCCGCGACCCGGTGTGCATGATCGGCTGTCCGACCGGCGCCATCCACCGTCACGAAGCGGCCGGGGTCGTGGTCATCAACGACGACACGTGCATCGGCTGCGGCACCTGCGCCAACTCCTGTCCCTATGACAACATCCGCCTCGTCGAGGTGGCGGACCGCAACGGCACGCCCTTGTCGGACGAAAGCGGGCGGGCGATCGTCAAGGCAACAAAGTGCGACCTCTGCGCCGATCAGCCCGGCGGCCCGGCCTGCGCCCGAGCCTGCCCTCATGACGCGCTGCGGCGTGTCGACGCCAACACACTGGTCAGCGGCTGAGCTCACCCCATGCGTGCCACCCGCACCAACACGCTGATCGTCTGGATCACCGCCGCTGCGCTCGCCGCCCTGGGCTACTGGCACGAGGTCACGCGACGTGGGCTGGGCGACCCGACGTTCGTTACCGGCTACATGCTGTTCACCCTGATGGTCTTTCTTTCGCTCTATAACGGCCGAAAGAAGCTGTCGATGATTTCTCTCGGCCGGGTCTCGACGTGGCTCTCGCTTCATGTCGTCGCGGGCTTTGTCGCGGTCGTGCTCTTTGTCACGCACGCGGGTACGCTGTGGCCTCAGGGCTGGGCCGACCGGGCTCTTGCCCTTCTCTTCTATCTGGTTACGCTGTCTGGGGTTGCGGGATACGCACTACAGCTCTGGCTCCCGGGCCGCTTAACGCGCAGCGGGCCCGAGATTATCTACGAGCGCATACCGGCCGAGATCGCCGGGCTGCGCGATGCGGCCGAGCAGGCGGTCACTGACGCTGCGGCACAGTCCGGTTTCGACACGCTCGGCCGTTACTACGTCCAGACTCTATCGTGGTACTTCGCCCGGCCCCGGTACTGGCTGAGCCACGTCTTCGGCGGCCGCTATGCAGAGTTCTGGTTGCAGCGGCGGCTTGCCACGATCCGTCGTCATCTATCCGAAGCGGAGCGGTCGGCTCTTGGTCGCCTCGCGGAGCTGGGAGCGGCCAAGACCGCGGTCGACGCCCAGCACGCCATGCAGTCAGTGCTTAAAGGCTGGACCTTGATCCACGTGCCGCTGGCTGCCGCCCTGCTGACGGTGGCAATCTGGCATCTCATTCTTGTTCATGTGTATGCCCGATGATCGGCGAGCGTGAGAAATTCCGCCATGACCGGAGCGCCTACGAACGCCCCACGCTCGGCTGGCGCTGTGGCCGTGCGGCCTTGTGGCGCCGGCCGTGCGCACGCGGCCCGAGTGCCGCCGGCGCCTGTGGCGGGGTAGCCGATTGCACGCCTGGCCGGCAGGGCGATTCATGGCAGTGTCGGCGCCGCCCGGCAGATGGCGGGCCGTGTGCGGCCGGTCCCGGCTCGGACGGGGCATGCTCCGTGCGGCACGCCGCCTGCGCGCCACGGCGGAGTCTCCGGGTGTGGCGCGGCCGCGTGACGCTCCTCGCGGCCGGCCTGATGCTGTCGCTGATCGCCGTTTTTGCCGGCAGTACTGACATGGATGCGACCCGTTTGAGTTCGCTCGATCCTGGCGCCTTGTCGGCCGCACATGCGCACTTCGCCGGCGAAGCTGGTTGCGCTGCTTGTCACAACGCCCATGGTCGGGGTGTGGCGGGATGGTGGCGCGCGTTTCGCGGCGTTGGGGCAGGGGATTCACCGCATCGGCCGTTGGCCGCCATGTGCCTCGACTGCCACGGCTTCAACGGCCGGGAGAGTCTTGCACATAACCATGTGTTCGAGGGGCGCCGCGCAAGTACATCGACCGATTGCCTCATGTGTCACACCGAGCACAAGGGTCACAACGCTGTCGCGAGCACGATCACACAGGCACAGTGCCAGACCTGTCACACCCGCAAGGTGAACGGTTTCGCGACGGACCATCCGCCTTTTCCGGCCGGCTTTCCGCACGACCATGCGCAGACCGTCCGCTTCGATCATGTCAGCCATTTCGGCAAGCACTTCGCCGACCCACGACTGGCGTCGCAGGTGCCCGCCGGCGGTTGCGTGGGGTGTCATCAGGTAGAGAACGCCGGCCGCACGATAAAGCCTGCCGGATTCGACACTGCCTGTGCAGGCTGCCATGGCGACGCGATCGGCAGACGCGAGTTCGTCCTCTTTCGCTGGCCGGAGATCGAGAGCAACGAGATTTCGAAAGACGAGGTTCTTGAAGCATGCGGCGCCGATGGTGAAACGCTTGCGGAGCTGCGAGCCGCGGTTGACGCGGCACGTCGCGGCACGCCGCCGCCCGCACCCAAGTCAGCCGCTGCCTTTTCGGCCGTCTCTGCCGACCAGCCGACCGCAGTCACGGCATTCCTTCTCGGGGCGCCCGCGGACGACGCCGCTCAATACGGCATACCGGTCCAGGAGCTGGCGCGCGCCATGATGCGCGACGGCGTCGATCCGCTGATGCAGCTGCTTGCCCGATTGGGGCCGGCCGCCAGTTCGCGGAATCTGCTCGCGGGCCTGAACGCAGAGCAACTTCGCCGCGCCGCCTGCGCCTGGGCAGCCAATCGCGAGTATGAGGCGCCGGGACAAGCGGCCTTGCCGGGATGGCGGGCCGATGCCCTGGAGCTGCGCTACGCCAAGCCGGTGCACGCCGATCCGGCATTACGTGCGTGGATGGAGACCTGGGCGGCTGCGGCGCCCGCAGACGGCGCGGATCGCGAGCGTTTTGCCGCAGCCCGGAAAGAGCTGATGTCACCCAGCGAAGGCCCGGGAGCCTGCTTCAAATGCCATACCGATAACGGCCCGTCGGACGGGCCGCTCGCGCTGCGTTGGCACCACACGTTGAGCGATGCTCGACCGCTAACGCGCTTCGACCATCGGCCGCATATCGACCTTCTCGGGCCTGAGAAAACGTGCACCACTTGTCATCGGCTGGCTGCCGTGGTCTCTCCGACAGGAGCAGCCTTTCAGCCTTTGACGCTCGACACGTGCACAAGCTGCCATGCGCCGGGCCGGGTACGCGACGATTGCAATCTTTGCCACGTTTATCATCAGGATCACGCTCTGATCAAAAGGATGATGTCCGATGCCAAGTGATACGCCGATAATGACGAAAGAGCGAATGCGCGTGGCCGGGGCCCTGGCCGCTCTCGCCCTTGGCGTTGCAGCGCAGATTGTCTTCTTGTCGCCGACCGAACGGGCGGTCGCTTCCGAGCAGGACCCACATGCGGCGGTTTTTGCCGAAGCGTCCTATCCCACAGCGGCTCAATGCGGGGCCTGTCACACCCAGATCTACCGCGAATGGGCGTCCTCGAATCACGCCTATGCCTCGATTTCTCCGATGTTTCACAAGTTCGAGCAGGCGATTAACGACCTGTCCTCGGGAACGATCCGGGGTTTCTGCGTTCGCTGCCACCAGCAGGTGGGAACGCAGCGGGGAGAGGAGCGCTGGCAGCCGCTATGGGAACGCAGCGCCGTGGCGCGCGAGGGAGTCACGTGCATCACCTGCCACCGCGTGGCTGAGGAATATGCCAAGACCAACGGCGAGCGGACGATCGTGCCCGGCGATATCGCGCATCCGGTATCCGGTACGGGAGAGGGTTCGAAATTAGGCGAGGTTATCGCGCAGAAAGACTTCTTCCGTGTGGCGACCACGGCGCAGGAACGCGGCAGCCGCATCCATCTCGGTGTTCTGCCCTTCGACCAGCTGTCGAAGTCGGAATTCTGCGTCTCCTGTCATCAGGTGGCCGTTCATCCCGGCATCAAGCTTGAAGTCGTATGGGACCAGTACCGCTCGTCGCCGGCCGCTGCCCAGGGCGTCACCTGCCAGGACTGCCATATGGGCAAGGTTCCGGGCGTTGCCTCAGGCTACGCCACGGCGCCGGCCGCCGTGGTCAACGGCCGACCCGTAAACCCCGGCCGCAAGCACAGCAATCACGCGTTCTACGGGCCGGGGTACCCGATTGCCCATCCAGGCATCTTTCCGCACAACCCGAAGGCGGCAAAATTCGGCATCGAGGATTGGTTGAAGTTCGACTGGCGCGCCGGCTGGGGCGACGCCGAGTTCGAGGACCGGGTGGAGAAGCAGCGGCTCAAGGTCGATTTCCCCGAGCCGTGGGCCGACCGCCTCGATCGCGAGGAGGCGCGCGAGATCATCGTCGAGAATCTAGAGAGCCTGGAGGAGAAGCGGAAGCTGCGGCAGCAGGTGATGGAGAATGGCTCGCGTCTCGACGGCCCGTTTTTCACGTCGGCGCCGCGGCGCGGTGAGAACTTCTCCTTCAGCTACCGCATCACCAACACGAATCCGGGGCACAACCTTCCCTCGGGCTCGCTCGGGGCGCAGCCGGAGATCTGGCTCAATGTGGCGCTGGTGGGGCCAGACGGGCGGACGCTGTGGGAATCGGGCTACGTCGATTCCAACGGCGACATGGCCGATCTGCATTCGCTGGACGTGCGCGCCGGCAAGATCGAGCACGACGACCAGCTGGTGAACCTGCAGACGAAGTTCCTCACGACCAACGTCAAGGGTACGGATCGGGAAATGTACCTGCCGATCAATTTCGACATCGATCAGATACCGTTCATCCGCCCGGCGACCGTCCCGACGACAGTGCTGAACCATCCCCCCTTCATCCGCATGGAGGCGCGAAGCATACCGCCGTTGGGTGAGCGCGTGGCGAGCTACACCGTGCCTGCCCGGCTCCTGACACAGCCGGGCAAGTATCGGCTGGCGGCGCGTATGCGAAGCCGTGCCGAACCGATCTACTTCATGAAGTTCGTCAAGGCGACGATCGAGATGGAGCAGGCCATGAACGAGTGGATGATCGATGTCCATCCGTACACGGTCTCCTTCGATGTCCGTTAGGTGCGGCCGATGAGCATAAATCGTCCATTACGGCGATCGCTTTGCGCGCTGGTGCTGGCGCTAGCAGTCACTGCGCCGGCGTACGGCGCCGAGAAGGACCCGGAGATGTCCCCCGGCGTCGAGCGCGCGCCTTTCGATCCCAAAGCGTTCAGGCCCGACCCCAGCTATACCGACAAGCCCTACGATCCGGCACGTCAGATCGACATCTACGGCGGAAAGCGGAACATCGAGGAGCCGCGGCCGATCCTTGAGCTCGGACGGCCGCTCTATCGCGAGGGGCCACTTCCCGGCGGTTACAATGTCGTGGGCCGCAAGAATCTGGTGAACCCAAGCCTTCAGGTCTACGGCGACTGGCGGACGGCGCTGGCCTACAACGATAACGGCAACACGGAGACCGGGCAGATCGCGACCCGTCTCAATCTCGACGTCGACCTGGCGCTGACCTCGACTGAGCGCATCCATGCGCTGTTCCGGCCGCTCGATCAGAACGGCGAGTTTACGCGCTACGAGTTCTTCGGCGACGATCGCGCCCGCGGCAAGGGAATCTTGGACGGCAATGTCGACACGCTGTTCTTCGAAGGCGACCTGGGCAACATGCTCGCCGGGTTCAGCGACCGCTATCAGGACTTCGACCTTCCCGTGTCGGCGGGCCTCATGCCGCTGATCTTCCAGAACGGTGTCTGGGTCGACGACGCGATCACCGGTCTGGCCTTCGCCATTCCTGCCCGCAACAGCCGGAAGCTGGGCATCGCCAACATGGACGTATCGTTTTTCGCCGGCTTTGACAAAGTGTCGACCCCGGCGATCAAAGACGACAGGAACAAGTTTGCCGATCACAACGTACGGGTATTCGGCACGGCGCTTTCTATCGACGCTAGCGGCGGCTTCTGGGAGGCGGGGCTAGGCCGTGTCGACGGCGAAAGAGGATTCGACGAGTTCAGCTACAATAGCGCCACGGTTGCGTTCACTCGGCGTTACGGAGGGTGGCTGTCGAACAGCCTGCGCGGCATCTGGACCTTCGGGCAGGACCGGCAACGAAACCAACAGCAGAATGCCGACGGTTTCATCGTGTTGATGGAGAACTCGCTGATAACGGCCCGGCCGCTGACGCTCGTTCCCTATCTCAACTTGTTTGCAGGGTTCGACCGGCCGCAGTCGCTGATCCGCGATGCCGGCGCGGGCGGCATTCTGAAGAATACGGGAATCCTTTTCGAGACCGACGGGCTGACCAACTTTCCGAAGCTCGACGACACGGGCCAGAACACCTACGGCGGTGCGCTCGGGCTGCAGTACCTCTTCAATCTGGATCAGCAGCTGGTTTTCGAGGTGGCAGGGTTGCGGCCCATCGAAGGCGACCTCGAGCCCGGCCGGCCGGCGCGCGCCCAGCAGTACGGAGTCGGGATGCGTTACCAGATTCCATTGACGAAATCGGTCATCTTCAGAGCCGATACGATTTACGCTCACCGCGACAAAGATACGAACATCGCGGGCGTGCGTTCCGAGATCCGGTTCAAGTTCTAGGAACAGGGAGGAAATCGTGGAGGCGCTGGTACCAACCGCCGCGGGGCTCTTCCTGGTCACGCTGGCTGCCTACCTCGCGACGCTGGCGTTCCGCGAGTTTGCGACGGCGCGGGCGTTGCGCGCGTCGGTCGATATGGAGCGGCTTCTGCTGGGTGAACGCATCACCGAGATGGCCGAACGGCGGCGGCGGGAGTTGGAAAAGGCCGAACGAACCTGGGATGGCTTCCGCAAGTTCGTGGTGACGAGAAAGGAGATGGAGGCGAACGATATCTGCTCGTTTTATCTTGAGCCGCACGACCGCCGCCCCTTGCCGGTCTTTATGCCGGGCCAATATCTGACCTTCCGTCTGGCGATACCCGGACAGGCGAAGCCCGTGATTCGCTGCTACTCGCTGTCAGACGCGCCGAAGGCGGAGTATTTTCGCGTCACCATCAAGCGGATCGGCCCTCCGCCGGGAAAGCCGGACGGCCTGCCTGGCCTCGCCTCGTCCTACTTTCACGAAGACATCGAGGTCGGCAACATTCTGGACGTCAAGGCGCCAGCCGGGCAGTTCTGGCTGGAGCCGGCCGATACGACGCCGGTCGTACTCATTGGCGGCGGCATCGGCCTTACGCCGGTCCTGTCGATGCTTCAGGCGATCGTCGACGCGAACGCTCGGCGCGAAGTCTGGTTTTTTTACGGCCTGCGCAACCGGACCGAGCACGTGATGGCCCGCCATCTGCACCGGATCGCTGCGCAGAACCCCAACGTGAGCCTGCATGTGTGCTACAGCGACCCGACCGGAGAGTGCCAGCAGGATGTGGACTATCAGCACGCTGAACGGGTCAGTGTCGATCTGATGCGACGAGTCCTGCCTTCCAACGCACCGCATTTCTATCTCTGCGGGCCGCCGCCCATGATGCAGGCGATGGTCGAGGGGCTCGCCGCCTGGGGTGTTCCGCACGAGCGCATCCATCATGAAGCCTTCGGCCCGGCCTCGGTGAAGAGCGCGGCGGCCGCCACGGCGCCAGCCGCCGCGGTGTCGACGCCGGTTGAAGTCGTCTTCTCGCGATCGGCGCGGCAGTGCGTGTGGGACGGTCGCTCCACCTTGCTGGAGATGGCCGAAGCCAACGGCATCCGGCTCGATTTCGGCTGCCGGGCAGGCAATTGCGGTACCTGCATCACTGCCCTCAAGACCGGAACCGTCGACTACCCCAGCCCGCCCGGGACGGCGGTCGAAACCGGATCGTGTCTGGCCTGCGTAGCAGTGCCCAAAGGGAACGTGACGCTGGACGCCTGACGGACGGTCAGTTGGCGGTGGTGCGAACCTTGTCGCGCAGCACGGCCAGCAGGCCTTCGACCCGGCCGCCGGAGCGCTGGATGGTGGCCGAGAAATCGTCGCGTTGGGTGATGCTCATGCTGACGCTCTCGACCAGAACGTCGACGATCTTGAAGCCGGAGCCGTCGCGCCGGAGGCGCCATTCGACGCGTACCGACGGCCCGCTCGGCCGCAGCAGATCGGTGAGCACATAGGCCTCTCCGTCGCTCGCCGTGCGGGTGCCCATGATCTTCAGGTTATCGCCGGCGTATTCGCGGAAGCGCGTGGCGTAGCTGTGGACGATGAAGTCCTCGAACAGGTTCAGGTACTCGGCGCGCTCCGCCTCGCTGGCGGTGCGCCAGAACCGGCCGAGCACGAAACGGCCGATATGAGGGACGTCGAAACCCTCGTTGAGCAGTACGCGGAAGCGCGTGGAGCGCTCGGATACCGGCACATTGAAGTCGGTCAGTCCGGCGATCGCCTTGTCGGACAGCG
>VGEI01000138.1 GCA_016869415.1 Alphaproteobacteria bacterium | reverse complement strand
CCTTATCGACTCTGCGCCGCACGCGGAGACCGAAGCGCGTATCGCGGTGCGGGCGGCGGCCTTGGTGATCGTACCGGTGCAGCCCTCGCCGATGGATCTCTGGGCCACCCGCCCGACACTGGAACTGGCGCTGGCGGAGCGCCGGCCGTCACTCCTGGTGATCAATCGCATGCCGTCGCGCGCGCGGCTGGCGACGGAGATGACGGACAAGTTGGCGAGCTTGGGCGTGGGCGTGGCGACCAGTACGCTCGGCAACCGCGTAGCCTTCGCGGAATCCCTTGCGGACGGCGCCGGCGTCTCGGAGTCCGAGCCGGGCTCGCCGGCGGCCGACGAGATCGCCGCACTCGGCATGGAAATCTGGGCAAGGACGGGCTAGCCGATGACCTTCGATCTCGCCATCCGCGGTGGCACCGTCGTAACAGCAGACCAGTCCTTTGTCGGCGATGTCGGCGTCAAGGACGGGCGTATCGCCGCGCTGGAGCCGGGCCTTGGGCCGGCGGCCCGCGACATCGATGCAGGCGGCCGCCTCGTTCTGCCCGGCGGTGTCGACAGCCATTGCCATGTCGAGCAGGAATCGTCGATGGGCGTGATGTGCGCCGACGATTTCTACAGCGCCACGGTATCGGCGGCCTTCGGCGGCACGACGACCATCATCCCCTTCGCCGCCCAGCATCGCGGTCAGTCGCTGCGCGAGGTGGTAAAAGTCTATCACGAGCGGGCTGCGCCAAAGGCGGTGATCGACTACGCGTTTCATCTGATCGTCTCGGACCCCACCGAGCAGGTGCTCGGCCAGGAACTGCCGGCGCTGATCCGCGATGGCTATACCTCGTTCAAGGTCTACATGACCTACGACAAGCTCCGGCTGTCGGACACCCAGATGCTGGACGTGCTGGCTTTGGCGCGGCGTGAAGGCGCCCTGGTCATGGTCCACGCCGAGAATCACGAGATCATCCAGTGGCTGGCCAAGCGCCTGCTCGAGCAGGGGCATGGCGCGCCGAAATACCACGCCGTCAGCCACGCCCGCCTGGCCGAGAGCGAAGCCACCAGTCGCGCCGTTGTCCTCGCGGAGCTGATCGATGTGCCGCTGCTCATCGTGCACGTTTCGGCGGCGGAGGCGATCGAGGTCATTCGCACGGCACAGGGCCGTGGCCTGAGGATCTATGGCGAGACCTGCCCGCAATACCTCTTTCTCACCGCCGACGATATCGACCTGCCCGGACTCGAGGGGGCCAAGTATTGCTGCTCGCCGCCGCCGCGCGACGCCGCGGCGCAGGAAGCCGTGTGGCGCGGTTTGGCCGACGGCGTGTTTCAGGTATTTTCCTCCGATCACGCACCCTACCGCTTCGACGAGAGCGGCAAGCTGCCCAAGGGAGCGAAGACGACGTTCAAGGAGATGGCCAACGGCGTGCCCGGGATCGAGATCCGCCTGCCGATGCTGTTCTCCGAGGGTGTCGGCAAGCGCCGCCTGTCGCTGTCCCGCTTCGTGGCGTTGACGGCCGAGAACCACGCGAAGATGTATGGCCTGTTTCCACGCAAGGGCACGATCGCCGTCGGCTCCGACGCCGATCTGGCCATCTGGGACCCCGAACGCGAGGTGACGATCAGCGCCTCGATGCTGCACGACCGCGTGGGTTACACGCCTTACGAAGGGCGCACGATCACCGGCTGGCCGACGACCGTGATCAGCCGCGGCCGCATCGTCGTCGACGGCGGGGTGCTTCACGCCGGGCGCGGCAGCGGCAGTTTCCTGCCTTGCGCCAAGCCGGAAACGGCACGACCGCTCGGCCGGCCGGTGCCGGAGCTCGCACTCATGAGCCGCGTCGTCGGTCAGCCTCTCTTCTAGAACGGTATATTCACATGGCACGTCGTCTCAAGGTCGCCGCCGCCCAGCTCGGGCCGATCCACCGCGCGGATAACCGTGCCAGCGTGGTCAAGCGCCTGATGGCCATGATGCGCGAAGCGCATGGCGGCGGTGCGCGCTTCGTCGTCTTTCCGGAACTGGCACTGACCACCTTCTTTCCCCGCTGGTGGATGACCGACCAGGGGGAGATCGACCGCTATTTCGAGGCACAGATGCCAGGCCCGGAAACCGCGCCCTTGTTCGAGCTCGGGCGTCAGCTCAAGCTCGGCTTCTATCTCGGTTATGCGGAGCTGACGGAGGAGGGCGGCGAGACCCGCCGCTACAACACCTCGATCCTCGTCGCGCCCGACGGCCGCATCGTCGGCAAATACCGCAAGGTCCATCTGCCGGGCCATTCCGAGCATTTGCCGAAGGCGGCATTCCAGCACCTGGAGAAGCGCTATTTCGACGTCGGCAATCTTGGTTTCGACGTCTGGCGTATGTTCGACGAGAAGGTTCTGGTCGGGCAGTGCATCTGCAACGACCGGCGCTGGCCGGAGACCTATCGCGTGATGGCACTGAAGGGTGCCGAGATGATCGTGCTCGGCTACAACACGCCCAACGAGAATCTTCATACGCCCGAAGAGCCGCAGCATATCCGTGTCTTCCACCATCGCCTGTCCTGCCAGGCCGGCGCCTATCAGAACGCGGCCTGGGTCGTCGCCACGGCCAAGGCCGGCCGCGAGGACGGTTTCGGCATGCACGGCGAATCGCTGATCGTGGCCCCGACCGGTGAGATCGTCGCCAAGACACTGACCGAGGGCGACGAGGTCATCAGCTATGACTGCGACCTGTCACTCGGAGAGTATCTGCGCCAGCAGACCTTCAACTTCGCCAAGCACCGGCGGATCGAGCACTACAAGCTGATCACCGAACGGACCGGCGCCAAGCCGGAACCCGCGAACTGATGGACGCCGCCTCTGCCGATCTCACGGCGCGGCAGCGCTACAAGCTGCTCACCGCGCTGATCGTGCCGCGGCCGATCGCCTGGACCACGACTCTCAGCCAGTCGGGGACGGTGAATGTGGCGCCCTTCAGCTTCTTCAACGTGCTGGGTGACGATCCGCCGATCGTCATCATCAGCATCAACCCGCGGCCAGGCGGGCGGCTAAAGGACACACTGGTCAACGCGCAGAGCAGCGGCGAATGGGTGGTCAACATCGTCGACGAGGCGCTGGCAGCAACCATGCACCAGACAAGCGCTGAATACCCGGCCGGCGTGAGCGAGGCCGAGGCCACGGGTCTGGCTCTGGCGCCCAGCAAGGCGGTCAAGCCGCCGCGTATTCGTGACGTGCCGTTTTCGCTCGAATGCCGGCTCCGCCAAGTCATCGAGATCGGCGAGACGCGCCGCCTGCTTCTCGGAGAAGGCGTCCATTTTCATGTGCGCGACGACATCTTCGATCCCGAGAAATTTCGTATCCGCGGCGAGAGGTTTTTTCCCGTCGGCCGCTTCTACGGCAACCGCTACGCCCGCACGCGCGACCAGTTCGAGCTACCGCCGGCAACCGTACTCGAGTAACGGCAGGAAGGAACGGGCGCGCTTCCCGGCGCCTGGCTAGCCAGCCGCGCCCAAACCAGGTTCCCCAGGTAGCCCGCCGATCAACGCTCCCAGCCAAGGCGCACGCGGCCGATGGCCATGCTGACCGCCGCCTGGGTCGGCTCGACCACGGGAATGCCTACAGTGTCCTGAAGGCGGTCCCTGTAGCGCGCCATGCCGGCGCATCCCATCACCAGCACGTCGGCACCGTCACTGTCGCGCAGCGTCTTTCCCACCTCGATCATGCGGCCGAGCGTACGGCTCTCATCCGCCAGTTCGACCACGCCCAGCCCGATGGCGCGGTCGCCCGCCATGCGGTCGGAGACGCCCATCTGGCCCACGTAGCGGATGTGCCGGGCGATGGATCGGCTGAGGATGGAAATCACGCCGAAGCGCTGGCCCAAGGTCATGGCGGTCAGGATGCCCGACTCGGCGATGCCGAAAACCGGCTTGCGGGTGGCTTCCCGTACCGCATGCAGGCCGGGGTCGCTGTAACAGGCAATGACGAAGGCGCAAGCATCGTTGTCACGCGCCGTGACCAGTCGAAATAGCGGCTGCACGACGCTTTCGACATGTGCCTGGGTCTCGATCCCCGGCGGTCCCTCGCGCAAGGTAATGCACTCGATCTCCGGCCCGCCCGGCAACCGCAGGCAAGCCATCGCCCGGTCGATGCCTTGAGTGACGGCGTCGGTCGAGTTCGGGTTTATGACCAGGATGCGCTGGTTCATCGGTCGACGATGCCTCTGGCGATAAAATCGGGGTTGCGGAACCCGGGCTTGCCATAAAGCAGCGGGCCGCCGGCCATGGTCCGCAGACTTCCCCCGGCCGCCTCCAGGATGGCGTGTCCCGCGCAGGTGTCCCACTCCATCGTCGGTCCGAAGCGCGGATAGAAATCCGCCTGGCCCTCGGCGAGGGCACCGAGCTTGATGGCGCTGCCCTGGATGCGGATCTCGCTGACCCCATGCTCGGCGCACAGGGCCTCCACGGCGGCACGGTCGCCATGGCTGCGGCTCTGCACGGCGATCATGCCGGAGGCCGGCGGACGGCGCGCTCGGATCGGTTCCGGCCTTGCGGAGGCCCGCCGCACACAGGCGGTTCCGGCGCCTGCCGCCGACCAGGTCGTATCCAGCACGGGCGCGTGGAGTACGCCGAGGATCGGGTGCCGTGCCTCGACCAAGCCGATACAGATGGCAAACTCGCCGTTGCGGGAGACGAACTCGCGTGTGCCATCGAGCGGGTCGACCAGCCAGAAGCGGTTCGGCAAAGCTTCCGCGTTGGCCTCGCCGCGCGACACGGCCTCCTCGCCGAAGGCCGGGATATCGGGCGTCAGGGATTTCAGGCCTGACAGGATGAGGGCTTCCGAGGCTTCGTCGGCCTCGGTGATCGGCGAGGCGTCTTCCTTGCCGCGCACGTCGAAGCCGCGGTTGTAGATACGCAAGATCTCCCGGCTTGCCCGGCGCGTGATCTCGACGATGTCAGGGACGAGCGCCGGCAGATCCGCGCCGCTCATGCGAAACAGGCCTCGGCGCGCCGCGCCAGCTCCAGCACGGCACGGTCGTTGCCGACGGCGCCGACGAACTGGACACCGACCGGTAAGCCATGCGGGCCTTTCATCACGGTCAGGCAGATCGCCGGCACATGCAGCAGGCTGGTCAGCCGGTTGAACACCGGATCGCCCGTCGTCGCCAAACCTTCGGGTGCTTCTCCTGGTGCTGACGGCATCATAAGAGCGTCAAAGTTCGCCGTCAGGGCGGCGTATTCTTGCTGGGCGCGCAGCTGCGCGGCCCGGGCAGCCGCGTAACGCTCCGGAGACAGCTTCCAGCCACGCTCGCGTGCCGCCTGCATGGTGGGGCTATGCAGATGGAATCGCTCGGGCGCGCACTCGAAGGCCGTGTTGCGGGCGCTTTCGTATTCCGCAATCACCCGGTGATCTTCGCGCAGGGTCTCGAACCAGGAGGGCATCTCGAGCACCTCGATCTCGAACCCGGTCCCGGCCAGCCGGCGGCTGGCGGCTTCGAAAGCCTCGACGGCCGGCTTCTGCGCCTCGCTCCAGAAAGGCGTATGGCACAGGCCGATACGCGGCCGCTCGCGCAGGCGTGCGGCTCCGGCCGGGCCCGCATGCAGTACTTCCCACATCAGCAGCGTGTCATCGACGTTGCGCGTCAGGGTGCCGAGGGTGTCAACGCCATGCGCCAGCAGCTTCATGCCCGAGACGGCATAGGTGCCGTAGCTCGGCTTGAACCCGACGAGCCCACAATATGCCGCCGGCCGCACGACCGAACCGGCCGTCTGGGTACCGAAGCCGATCGGGATCTGGAAATCGGCCACGGCGGCGGCGGAACCGCTCGACGAGCCGCCGGGCGTGTGGTTCGGGTTGATGGGGTTGCGTGTCTTCGCCGGTGGGGAGGAGGCGAACTCCGTCGTCACCGTCTTGCCCAGGATGATGCCGCCCGCACGCCGGACCAGCGCGACGCAGGCCGCGTCAATCACCGGCCGGTGTCCCTTGTACATGGGCGAGCCGTGCTCGGTCGGCATGTCGGCGGTGTCGATGATGTCCTTCACCCCGACCGGCACGCCGTGCAGCGGTCCGCTTGGCGCTTCGGCGTCGCGGGCGCGTGCCTGCTTGAGCGCCAGGTCGCGGTGGAGGAAGGCCCAGGCCTGCAGGGTCGGCTCGCGCTTGGCGATGCGCGCGAGACACGCCTCGATCAGCTCGACCGACGAGAGCCTCTTGCCGGCGATGGCCAGCGCCGCCGCGCGGGCGGACAGCTGATTGGGAGTCACGCCACGGCGGCCTTGCCGCCACGTATGGCGCGCCAGATCTTCTCCGGTGTCGCCGGCATGTCGATATGGCTGACGCCGAACTCGGCCAGCGCGTCGATCACGGCATTGATCGTCGCCGGCGGGGCGCCGATCGCCCCGGCCTCGCCCGAGCCCTTCACGCCCAGCGGGTTGGCCGTGCATGGCACCTCGTTGTAGGCGAAGGAGAAGCCCGGCACCTGCGATGCGTGCGGCATGGCGTAGTCCATGAAGGAGCCGGTCAGCAGCTGACCGGTCGTCTTGTCGTAGACGCAGTTCTCGTAGAGCGCCTGTCCGATGCCCTGCACCGTGCCGCCATGCACCTGGCCGGCCAGCGTCAGCGGGTTAATCACCCGGCCGAAATCGTCGACGATGGTGTAGCGCACGATCTCGACATCGCCGGTGGCCATATCGACCTCCAGCTCGCAGATGTGACAGCCGTTGGGATAGGTGTTGGCCGCCGAGAGGAACGTGGCGCTCTCGTCGAGGCCCGGCGACAGAGTGGCCGGCAGCTTGCCGGCCGTGTGCGCGGCCTTCACCACCTTGGCGAAGGGCATGGTCTTGTCGGTGCCGCCGATGCGGAATTCGCCGTTCTTGAACTCGACATCGGCCTCGGCGGCTTCCAGCAGATGCGCGGCGATGGCCTTGCCCTTGGCGATGATGCGATCCGAAGCGGCCACGACCGCGGTGCCACCGACCGAGGCAGCGCGGCTGCCGCCGGTCATCCCGAAATAGAGTATATGGTCGGTGTCGCCCTGCAGCACGCGCACCGACTCGAACGGCACGCCAAGCTTGTCGGAAACCAGCTGGGCGTAAAGAGTCTCGTGACCCTGGCCGTTCGACTGGTTGCCGATCAGCACGGTGACGCCGCCGTCGGAGGCCACGCGGATCTGCGCGGTTTCGTCCGGTCCGCCGCCACAGGCCTCGATATAAGTGGCAAGGCCGATGCCACGCAGCTTGCCGCGCTGCCTGGCCTCAGCCTTGCGTGTGGCGACGCCCGCCCAATCGGCGGTCTTCATCGCGTCGACCATGTTCCGCTCGAAATTGCCGCTGTCGTAGGTCGTGTCGAGCGCGGTCTTGTAGGGCATGGCCGAGGCGGGGATGAAGTTGCGCTTGCGGATGGTGTCGGGCGACAGGCCGGTGGCCCGTGCTGCCGCGTCGACCACGCGCTCGACGACGTAGTTCGCCTCCGGCCGGCCTGCGCCGCGATAGGCGTCGAGCGGTGCTGTGTTGGTGTAGGCGCCTTTCACATGCGCGAAGACGGCCGGGAAGGTGTAGACGCTGGCCAACATCGCCGTGCCCGCGCCGGTTGGAATGAACGGGCCGTAATGCGAGGCGTAGGCCCCGAGATTGGCTACGGTCGAGACGCGGAACGCCAGGAACTTGCCATCCTTGTCGAGCGCCAGCTCGGCCTTCGTCTGGTGATCGCGGCCGTGCGTATCGGTGAGGAAGGCGTCGCCGCGCTCGCCCGACCACTTCACCGGGCGGCCGAGCTGCCTGGCCGCGAACATCACGCTGACGTATTCGGGGTAGAGAAAAATCTTCATGCCGAAGCCGCCCCCGACATCGGGGCCGATCACGCGGATCTTGCTCTCCGGCACCTTGAACACGTACTCGCTCAGCACCTTGCGCAAGCCGAGCGGGCTCTGGCAGGAGACATGGAGCGTGTATTTGCCGTCACCGGGCGAGAATTCGCCGATGGCGTTACGTGGCTCGATCGAGGTCGGCACGACGCGGTTGTTGACCAGGTCGACCGTAACGACCTTGTGCGCCTTGGCGAAGCCGTTCTTCGTCTTGGCCTCGTCGCCCATCGACCAGTCGAAGGCGAGGTTGCCCTTGGCGTTGTCCCAGATCTGCGGTGCGCCGCGCCTCAGCGCATCGGCGCCTTCGGTGACAGCCGGTAGCGGTTCGTAGTCGACCTCGATCCTCTCTGCGGCGTCGCGCGCCTGGGCGAGCGTCTCGGCCACCACCAGGGCGACCGTGTCGCCGACGAAGCGGACATGGGTTCGCGCAATAGCCGAGCGCGGCGGCAGCGGCATGGCCGAGCCGTCGCGGTTCTGCACGGGTGCCATGCAAGGCAGATCGCCCACGCCCGCGGCCTGCAGGTCGGCGCCAGTGAACACGCCGAGCACGCCGGCTGCGTTCTTGGCAGCCTTCGTGTCGACCTTCTTCAGCTTTGCGTTGGCATGGGTCGAGCGCAGGAAATAGGCGTAGGTCTGCCGCGGCAGAATCACGTCGTCGGTGTACCGGCCGGCCCCGGTGAGCAAACGCTGATCTTCGACGCGCTGAACCGGCTGCCCGATACCGAACTTGACCATGTGCCGAGATCTCCCAAGCTAGTTGTTGATCGATTAAACGGGCCGCC